>CAJTRC010000038.1 GCA_910578365.1 uncultured Muribaculaceae bacterium | reverse complement strand
TGCGCAAGTATGCATTGGAAATGCTTAAAAAGCAGAACGATAAACTCAGCCTTAAACGAAGACGCAAAAAATGTATGTGGAGCACTGAATATCTGTACAAAGTCTTTAAGGATAGTTAAATCTCATGCGTCAGCCCTGATTTTTACTCTATATCATCCCGGCAATTGATATTTTTTGCCTATCTTTGCGTGCAATTTTTAAGGTAAATAAATGATTAAGTTTAATGATTCTGCGGCCCGGCCTGCGGCTGCCGCGAAGGCTCCGTCTGTGTTGCTTTCGTCTATCCCAATCATATTTCTTTTGCTGGCCATTGTGTGTGTGATTGTATTCTTTGGCGCCGACAGGGTGTCGGAGTTCGGCCCTTGGGCCTTGCAGGCTGCTGCGTCGGTGGCTGTGGTGTCGGGTGTGTGCTCGCGCACGTTGCGCAAAAGTGATTTCCGCGAAGGAATCAGACGAAGTATCCGACAGACTTTGCCGGCTGTTCCGCTGCTTATTTTCATTGCCACAGTTTCGGCTACGTGGATGCTTTCGGGCGTGGTGCCTATTCTTATTGAGTATGGCCTTAATATCCTCAACCCTACCATGTTTCTGTTTATTGCCTGCACGGTGTGCGCTTTTATCTCGATTCTTACCGGCAGCAGCTGGACTACTATCGCTACGATAGGTGTGGCATTCATGGGCATAGGTACGGTGATGGGGTATAACCCCGGCTGGGTTGCCGGGGCCATTATTTCGGGGGCTTATTTCGGTGACAAGATGTCGCCTCTGAGCGATACTACGGTCATTGCGTCGGCTTCGGGCGGTGTCGACTTGTTTGAACACATACGTTATATGATGCTGACCTCGGGACCTGCCATGCTGCTTTCGCTGCTTGTGTTCGCGTCGGCAGGTTTTCTGACTGACACCCACGTGGGCGGTGACAGTACCGGCAGTATCATTGCCGGATTAAAGAGCACGTTCAATCTCACACCTTGGGTGCTGGTGATTCCTGCTATCACGGGTGTTATGATTGCAATGCGTGTATCGACGCTCGTCACTCTGGCGGTAAGTTCGTTTCTTGGTCTGACCGGCATTTTTGTTTTCCAGCCTGAAATTGTTGATTTCCTTTGCCAGGGAGCTTCTGGCGTGGTTCCCTTGCTCAATACTATATTCCGGGTACTATTTACGGAAACTTCGCTGTCGACCGGCGATGAAGCTCTTGATGCTCTTGTGGGCACAGGCGGCATCGAGGGTATGCTGCCTACGATATATCTGGTGCTCTGCGCCATGACTTTCGGCGGTGTGATGATGGGTACTGGCATGCTCAAATCCATTTCCGAGGCTTTTACACGGATTATCAGCCGCCGCGGCAGTCTTGTGGCTACTACTGCGGCCAGCGGAGTGATGCTCAATGCCTGCACTGCCGACCAGTATCTGTCGATTATCATCAGCAGCAATATGTACAAGCCTATATATCAGAAGTTCAACCTGGAGAGCAAGCTGCTGAGCCGCACCGTGGAGGATTCGACCTCGGTTACATCGGTTCTGATTCCGTGGAATTCGTGCGGCGTAACCCAGTCGACTGTGCTTGGTGTGGCTACGCTTACTTATTTGCCTTTCTGCGTGTTCAACTACCTGTCGCCTGTCATGTCTATAATAATGGGTGTAACCGGCTGGCGTATCCGTACTGTCAAACCGACCCTTACGGCACTTGCCAAGGCAACGAATTAGGACTCAGATATTTATATTAACCAAGTGCGGGCGGTGATAATTTTGTTCACCGCCCGCACTTGGTTAATATATGTTAATTATTTGGCAGATTAAAAAATGTATCGTAGCTTTGCAGTGTATTAGTTCACTATAACACTATGCTACAGATACAGAATCTCTCTTACACCTATCCCGGCGGTTCATCCCCGGTGATAAGCATGCTGAATCTGGATATGAATCCGGGTGGCATCTACGGCCTGCTTGGCGCCAACGGCACAGGCAAGTCCACATTACTCTATCTTATATCCGGCCTGCTGAAGCCTCAGCACGGCACGGTAGAATTCGACGGCTGCAACACCATGCTGCGCCTCCCGCACTCCCTGTCCGACATCTTTTTAGTGGCCGAGGAGTTTGAGGTTCCGGCCATAATGCTGGAGGAATTTGTGCGGCTGAACGCTAAGTTCTATCCGAAGTTCTCGCAAGAACAGATGAACATCTACCTGGAGCATTTCCGCCTCACCCCGGACATCCATCTTGGCCATCTGTCGATGGGGCAGCGCAAGAAGGCGTTCATTGCTTTTGCTCTTGCCTGCAACACGCGCCTGCTGCTGATGGACGAGCCTACCAACGGCATGGATATTCCGGGCAAGGCCGAATTCCGCCGTGCGATTGTAAGCGCCGCCAACGACGAGCGCACTGTCATAATCAGCACTCATCAGGTACGTGACCTCGAACAGGTACTCGACCACGTGATTATGATTGACCCCAATGGGGTGATTCTGAACAAATCGCTGGCCGAGATACAGCAGAAGTTGCAGTTTATCTTCACCAATGAGCCTACAGAATGCGCCGATGCCTTGTGGAGTTCGCCCGTGGTTGGCGGCTACAGTGTAATACGCCGCCGACATGAGGGTCTGGACGAAACCGAGGTGAATCTGGAGTCGCTGTTTGAATTCGCATACACTAATCCTGAAACCGTTAAGACGCTATGAACAGCAACAGTTTTTCCTGGGCCCGCATGTGGGCTCTGACCTGCCGCAACGCGGCTGAAAACAAACGCCGGCTGCTGATGTCGGCAGGGGTGGTATTCGGTCTGGTACTACTGATATTCATATTGATAAGCAAATCGTTTGCCGGCGATTACGGTGATTCGGTTCTCGGCCGGGCATGGGGCGTGATGATGGCTTTCATATCGCTGTCGGCCATAGCCATGCAGCTGTCGGGCTCGCTTACATTCAGTTCATACAACAGCAAGGCGCGCCGTATAAGCTGCATGATGCTTCCGGCGGCACAGAGCGAGAAATTCCTGTCCAATATAGCCCTATATATCGTAGCCGGCAATATAGTGCTGCTGCTGTGTATGGTGCTTGCCGACTGTATCAGCGCCGCCATCTTCGGCATAGCTCCGGCCATATCGCAGATACCTTTCAAGGAAATAACAGCCAGCGGCCGTTCGCTCGAGATATGTGCCGCCATGGGGCTGGCGTGGCTGTGGGTAGGGCTGTTCGCTCAGTCGCTGTATGTGGTCGGAAGCGCTCTGTGGCCCAAATACTCGTTCGCCAAGACTTTTGTGGCTCTGCTGTCCATACAGATCATACTGCCCATAATCCTGCCGCTGGACCTGGCCGGCTCGGCTTTGCACGCTTTCATGAACATATTCAAAGGGCTGTCCGCCACCGGCATGCACATTGCAGGCTGGAGCTTAATAGCCTGCCTGTACATCATACTGGCATGCGTGTACGTAGCTGCCTGGCAGATATTCAAGCGCACCCAGGTAATCCAACGTTTTAAGATGAAGTGATATGGCTATAATCAACAACGCTCCGATATATCTACAAATCGCCGATGCCCTGATGGACGACATACTGGCCGGGCGCAACCGTGCCGACAGCCGTATGCCTTCCATCAGAGAACAGGCGGCCAGTTGCCAGGTAAACACCAACACTGTACTGCGTGCTTTCGAGCAACTTGAGCGCAACGGCATCATCTACAACAAACGCGGACTCGGATACTTCGTCAGCGCCGAAGCCCCGGCAATCATCAAAGAGCAGCGCCGCCGCGACTTTTATTCAGGCGAAATGAATTATTTCTTCGGCCGCCTGAAACAACTCGAAGTGTCGCCTGATTCTCTCGCCGACCAATACCGTAATTATCTCAATTCGCCACAATGATTTCCTGCCTTATTATAATGTCATCGCTATGCGCCGCCCTGTGCTGAAAAGCTCAGCCGCAAACTAAAAATATGTTTTTAATACTTAAATTTTGTAAAGCAAACTATAAACTATTAGCGGATTCCAAAAGAATTCGCTAATTTTGTATTACTTAACACAACTAACAATACGCATCAATGCACAAACACGTTTTTATCGCTTCGGCGGCTGCAGCAATCATGGCGTTATCGTCTATTTCAGCCCAGGCCGGTGTCAGAGAAGACGCCGCCGCCAAGGTTCTTAACGCCGCTGTGCCGGATAACTTCAACTTCGGCAATATAACGGTAAAGAAAGTTAGCATCAGTCCCAAGAATAAAACCGTGACCATAGATTGTAACGACGCAGCTGCTTACCTGCCGCTGAACAACGACAGCTACAACCAACTGGCCAAAAGCATTCTTGCATCGCTTGGCTCTCAGTACCGCAACTACAAAATCGAAATAAACTCCGGCGGCAAAGCGCTGTCTGACCTCATACTATTTGCCGACAAAAACCTCAAGGGCCCGCAGGGTGAACTTCCGTTCATAACCCTGATAGACGACGGCATCGAAGCCCCCAAAGGCCTTGACAATGCCAACATAGCCCTGTGGCAGAGCCACGGATGGTACTTCGAGCCCAAACTCAACCGCTGGGAGTGGCAGCGTGCCCGAATATTCGAAACCGTCGAGGACCTCTACACCCAGAGCTACGTGATTCCCTACCTGATTCCGATGCTCGAAAACGCCGGAGCTTACGTGATGAGTCCGCGCGAACGCGACTGCAGTAGCTACGAAGCCATTGCCGACCACGACGGCTCCATGAACGGCGGCAGCTACAGCGAACGCGGCCACTGGAGCAACAGCGGCACTGCCGGCTTCCGTCATGCCGCCGACGTGCTTACCGAGAGCATGAACCCGTTCAGGCAAGGCGGCGTGCGACAGGCCAAGGCAAGCAGCAACCCCGACAAAGCCGCCAGCGCCTGCTGGAGCTTCGACAACGCTCCCGCAGGCAGACATGCAGTTTACGTAAGCTATGTGTCGCTGCCAAACAGCGCCACCGACGCCATATACACCATACACTCGGCCAATGGCGACCACCGCGTGAAAGTAAACCAGCGCATGGGCGGAGGCACCTGGATTTATCTGGGTCACTACGACATTGACCCCGCCAAGGCCGCCAACTGCCTTGTGGAATTAAGCGGCTACAGTGCCGCCAAGAATGCAGTGGTGACAGCCGATGCCGTGAAACTCGGCGGCGGAATCATCAACGTGGCCCGACGCACCGCCGATGCCGACGGCAACATGATGGACTACGTAAGCACCGACTACCCCCGCTTTGTTGGCGGCGCCCGCTATCAGCTGCAGTGGGCAGGAGCCCCCGACAGCGTCTACACCCCCTCGGGCAACGAAAACGACTATTCCGACGACTACCGCAGCCGCGCTCTGTGGGTCAACTGGCTCACCGGCGGCTCAAGCATGCTGCCCGGCCGCGAAGGTCTGGGCATTCCGGTCGACCTCAGTTTTGCCTTCCACTCCGACGCCGGCACAACCATGGACGACGAAATCATAGGCACCTTGGGCATATACTCCACCGCAGGCGACACACTGGGCAACGGCAGCTCGAGCCTGGCCTCGCGCGACTTCACCGACCTGGTAATGTCAAACATCGTAAACGACATACGCGCCAAATACGAACCGGCCTGGACTCGCCGCGGAATGTGGGACAAAAGCTACTTCGAGGCCCGCGAACCGGCTGTACCGGCCATGCTGCTCGAGCTGCTCTCGCATCAGAATTTCGCCGACATGAAATACGGCCTCGACCCGCGCTTCCGCTTCGATGTATCGCGCGCCATATATAAAGGCATGCTGCAGTTTCTGGCCCACCGCGACGGACGTGAGTACGCCGTACAGCCTCTGGCCGTAAACTCCTTTGCTATCAGCAACAACGGCGCAGGCAACTACACACTTAGCTGGAAGGCTACTCCCGACTCGCTCGAGAGCAGCGCCATGCCCACCTACTACATAGTGGAAGAACGTGTGGCCGACGGAAGCTTCAGCCGCATTGGCCGCTGCATCGAACCGCGATTCGACGTAAAAGTCAATGACTCCGAAATCCACTCATACCGCATAATCGCCGGCAACGAAGGCGGCGTAAGCTTCCCCGGCGAAACCTTGGCCCTGTGCTACCGCCCCGACGCTCCCGAAATATTGGTTGTAAACGGCTTTACCCGCACAAGTGCCCCCCGGTGGTTCGACTCCGGCGATATAGCAGGTTTCTACAACGCATACGACAGCGGCGTGCCCGACCGCTACGACATCGGCTTCATAGGCGACCAGGTGGAATTCCGCCGCAATATTCCGTGGATGGACGACGATGCCGCCGGCTTCGGCGCCTCGCGCTCCAACTACGAAACCCGAGTGATTGCAGGCAACACCTTCGATTATCCCTACATACACGGCCGGTTAATCGCTGAGGCCGGATACGCCTTCACCTCGTCGTCGCTGGCAGCATGGGTCGAAGGCAGCTGCAGCTCCTCGGCCAAAGTGGTGGACCTGATTTTGGGCAAGCAGCGTGAAAGCACTATCGGACGCGGCGCCAAAAGTCCGGAATTCAAGACATTCACCCCTGACCTTCAGGCCCGTATAAGCGCCGCCACACAAGCAGGCACATCGATGCTGATAAGCGGCAGCTATGTGGCAAGCGACCTCTGGGACAACCCCAATTCAAGCGAGGCCGTCCGCAAGGCCGATATAGACTTTGCAAAGAACATACTGGGCTACCAGTGGCGCAGCGGACAAGCCGCCATCGAAGGCGAGGCCCGCACTGTGCAAAACCCCTTCGGTATCAGCAGCGGTCTGAATCTGATGTTCAACCAGCACCCCGACGAAGTGATATACTCCGTTGAATCGCCCGACGCAGTATTTCCGGCCGACAAACGCGGAGCCACATTCATGCGCTACAGCGAAAACAATCTGCCCGCAGGCTCGCTGTTCAACGCCGGCTCATACCGCACCGCCATAATCGGATTCCCGCTCGAACACACCCTGCTGTTCAACGGCGCCACAGACTGCGTCGACAACCCCTACACATTAGTTAAGCAAATATTAAATTTCCTCTATAAAAAATGAAAAATCAAGCCCGCATCGACTGCTTCCTCCCCTACTCGACACCCGAGCAGGTCCAGGCCACCGTTGAATCACTGAAACAGCAACCCGTAGTTGCCGGCATATTCCTGCTCAGCACCGACCCGGATGTACCGGCCATAGAAGGCTGCAACCGTATAAACATCGACTCGCTGAACTCGTCAGCCACAATGCGCGCAATCGCAGGCGCCACCACTGCCGACCACGCTCTGCTGTACAACAAGACCAACCGGCTCGACCTCGGCTATCTGGCCCTTGAGCGCATGCTGCGCATAGCGGCCGACACCGGCGCAGGCATGCTCTATTCCGACTATGTGACCGAAACCGACGGCAAGCGCACAAACGCCCCCACAATCGACTATCAGGATGGCTCGCTGCGCGACGATTTCAACTTCGGCTCCGTGATACTGTTCGACTCGTCGGTGCTGCGCTTCGCCGCCCGAGAACTGAAGGCCGACTACAAGGCCGCCGGCTTCTACGACCTTCGTCTGCACATAAGCCGCATGGCTCCAATAGTACACGTCAACGAGTATCTCTACAGCGACGTCACTGTCGACAACCGCCGGTCGGGCGAAAAAATCTTCGACTATGTCGACCCCAAGAACCGCGGCGTACAGATTGAAATGGAACAGGCCTGCACCGAACACCTCAAGGCTGTGGGCGGCTATCTCGAACCGGAATTCGAGCCGGTAGACTTCAGCAAGGGCGAATTCCCCGTGGAGGCATCGGTAATCATTCCGGTGCGTAACCGCGTGCGCACTATCCGCGACGCTATCGACAGCGCTCTTTCGCAGAAGACAGATTTTGACTTCAACGTGATAGTGGTCGACAACCACTCCACCGACGGCACCACCGAGGCCATCGAGGAATACGCCGGGAATCCGCGTGTGATACATATCCGGCCCGAACGACTCGACCTGGGCATCGGCGGCTGCTGGAATCTGGCAGTAAACAACCCTAAAGCAGGCAAGTTTGCCGTTCAGCTCGACAGCGACGACGTATATTCGTCGGCCGACACCCTGGCCACCATCGTCAACGCCTTCTACGAGCAGAACTGCGGCATGGTGGTAGGCACATACATGCTCACCGACATCAACCGCCAGCCCATACCCCCCGGCGTAATCGACCACAAGGAATGGACCCCCGACAACGGCCGCAACAATGCCCTGCGTATCAACGGCCTCGGCGCTCCGCGCGCATTCTACACCCCGCTGCTGCGCAACATAGGCGTGCCAAACACAAGCTATGGCGAGGACTATGCCCTGGGGCTGGCCTTCTCGCGCCGTCACCAAATAGGCCGCATTTATGACGTACTCTATTTCTGCCGCCGCTGGGAGGACAACTCCGACGCCAACCTCACCGTGGAAAAAACCAACGCCAACAACCTTTATAAGGACCGCATACGCACCTGGGAACTGCAGGCTCGCCAAGCTATGAACCTTAAGGACAAAAGCGAATGAAGATTTATATGAACGCAGCCACCATCAGCCGCTTTATCGAACGCGAACTGGCCAACTGGCCTCTGGCGGCACAAAACTACGAAGCCCTGAAGATGGTGCAGACCAAACACCTGTCGGTCGACGGCTTTGATGTGAAAGTGCAGTTCAACCCGGCGCGACGTGTAAGCACCGGCGCCAAAATCGACCGCAGCAGCATACAGGCTCGTCCATGCTTCCTCTGTAAGGCCAACCGCCCGCCGGAGCAGAAAGCCCTGCGCTGGGGGCCCAACTATGAGTGTCTGGTGAATCCATATCCTATTTTCGCCAGACACCTTACAATTCCCGAACTCTGCCATACTCCACAGACTTCGAAATGCCGCGGCCCGCACATGATTGAAATGGTCCGCGACCTCGAGGAATATGCCATATTCTACAACGGACCGCTGTGCGGAGCTTCGGCGCCGGACCACATGCACTTCCAGGCCTGCCCCAAATTCGAACTGCCTCTGGTCGAGGCCATCGAAAAGCGCATGCCTGCCACGACCGAAAGTGTCGAGCTGCAGGCTTCGCTGGGCTTCCCATTCGGATTCTATGTGGTAGACATAAACAAGAAACTTGAGGCTACGATGGCAATCGACACCGTGCGTGCCCTATATTCGGTAATCGACCCCTCGCTAAACGAGGAGGACTACATGACTCACGAGCCTAAAATCAATATCATCTGCTTCGACTCGGCAAGCGTTACCCGCTTCGTAATCATTCCGCGCCGCGAGCATCGTCCGTCGAACTACGGCGAAGGCCCCGGACAGATGCTCATTTCGCCGGCCAGTGTCGACCTCGGCGGTGTGTTCATTACTCCGCGCAAGGAAGATTTCGATGCCATAACAGCCGACGACATCCGAAAGATATACAGCGAATGTTGCTACAGCGAAGCTGACATAATCAACGTAATCGACCGCATATGAAAAAAGTTAAAGTAGGCATACTGTCCGCTCCCGAAATAAGCGTGACTTTCGACGGCTCATACGGCCGCGAAAACGCCCGCTTCGGCATCGATGCCGACGGTAGACTTCTGCTCGACGGCCATGCGGTGGAGAAAGCCGAATTCCGCGCCGCCACCGCGACCGACTCGTTTACCGTCCGCGACGTTACCATTGGCGTAGACTTCCACTGGCAACGCCTCGAGGACCAGACATTCCGCGGCGACTGCATAGTGCTGCTCAACGAACAGGGTATGCCTACGCTTATCAACGAAATCGACATCGAGGAGTATCTGCGCAGCGTAATTTCGTCGGAAATGAGCGCCACCGCCTCACTGCCGCTGCTGAAAGCGCACGCCGTAATCTCGCGCAGCTGGCTGCTGGCACAAATTCAGCATGCCGCCGACAGCGAGCCCATACAGACTGTGCAGACCGATACAGACAGCGAACTGCTGCGCTGGTACGACCACAGCAGCCACAAGCTGTTCGATGTCTGCGCCGACGACCACTGCCAACGTTACCAGGGAATCACACGGCAGACTACTCCTACCGTGGACCGTGCCGTGGACGAAACTGCCGGGCAGGTGCTGATGTACGAAGGCGAACTCTGCGACGCCCGCTTCTCAAAATGCTGCGGAGGCGTGTTCGAAGAATTTGAAAACTGCTGGCAGCCGCGACACTACAATTATCTGACCGTACGCCGCGACAGCCGAAACCCCCTCGACTTCCCCGACCTGCGGAACCACAAGGCAGCCGCCGAGTGGATTGAATCGGAACACGATGCTTTCTGCAACACCCGCGACCCTCATATTCTCGGCCAGGTACTCAACGGCTACGATCAGGAAACCTCCGACTTCTACCGCTGGAGTGTAAAATACAGCCAGGATGAACTCGCAGCCCTGATTCTGCACCGCAGCGGCGTGGACTATGGCCGGATTATTGCTCTGGAGCCTTTGGAGCGCGGCACCTCGGGCCGTATAGTTCGTCTGCGCATCGTAGGCACAAAGCGCACCAAAGTAATTGGCAAAGAACTGGAAATACGCCGTACACTCTCGCCCAGCCACCTGTACAGCAGCGCGTTTACAGTGCATCCCGACAGCGCCACAACAGCCGACGGCGTGCCGGCGGCGTTCGAACTCCGTGGAGCCGGATGGGGTCACGGCGTAGGCCTGTGCCAGATTGGCGCCGCGGTGATGGGTGCTCTCGGTTATGACTACCGCCAAATTCTTTCGCACTACTTCCCGGGTGCGGAAATTATCAACACTATGTTAAAAGTCCGAAAATGAAAGTAACCACACGTAATCCTTGGCTATGGGTTCCGACGCTGTACTTCGCCGAAGGCATACCCTACTTCATAGTCAACAACATATCGGTGCTGATGTTAGCCAAGATGGGTGTGCCCAACGGCCAGATGGCCCTTTTCACCAGCCTGCTGTATCTGCCATGGATGATTAAGCCGTTCTGGAGTCCGTTTGTCGACATCATACGCACCAAGCGTTGGTGGATTATCGCCATGCAACTGCTTATGTCGCTGGCATTCATCATGCTCACA
This sequence comes from uncultured Muribaculaceae bacterium, assembly GCA_910578365.1. Classification (GTDB taxonomy): domain Bacteria; phylum Bacteroidota; class Bacteroidia; order Bacteroidales; family Muribaculaceae; genus CAG-873. Next base: position 14,056 of record CAJTRC010000038.1, on the reverse strand, counting down.
CTGTGTATACCTCACCCGTCGGCCGCCGAGATTGCTTCGGGCAACACTCCCATAGGCCTCTTCGGCGTCACACTTATACTGTTCGCCATCACCGCGTTCGCATCGGCCACTCACGACATAGCCGCCGACGGTTTTTATATGTTGGCCCTGTCGACCAAAAACCAGGCGGCCTTTGTAGGCATACGCTCAACGTTCTACCGTCTGTCGTCGATTTTCGGCCAAGGTGTGCTGGTGTATATCGCCGGCTATACCGAAACCCACGGCCTGGGCTTCCTGGGCATAGAGGCCGGCAACATACCGGCGTCGTGGCAGCTCACGCTCGGTGTCACAGCACTGATTTTCAGCCTGGTGACTTTATACCACACATTTATAGTACCGCGCCCCGCGACCGACCACTCACGCCTCGATGCCAACCATCGCACGGCCGGTGCCGGAGCCATATTCCGCGAGTTCGCCAACTCATTCGCCACATTCTTCACCAAGAAAGGGCTGTGGCTGGCCATAGCATTCATGCTGCTTTACCGCCTGCCGGAGGCGTTTCTGATTAAGATGTGTACCCCCTTCCTGGTAGCGGCGAAAGAAGTAGGCGGTCTGGGCCTCTCGACCGAGAACGTTGGCATAGTCTACGGTACCATAGGCGTACTGTTCTTAACCATAGGCGGCATCATCGGCGGCGTGTACGCCTCCAAGGTAGGCCTGCGCAAGTCGCTGTGGGTAATGGCAGCATGCATGACTCTGCCCTGCCTCACCTTCTGCTATCTGGCCGAAGTGCAGCCCGACAATCTGTGGTACATCAGCACCGCAGTGGCTATCGAGCAGTTCGGCTACGGCTTTGGTTTCACAGCCTATATGCTGTACATGATGTACTTCTCGGAAGGAGAGTTCACCACCTCGCACTACGCCATCTGCACAGCCTTCATGGCCATGAGCATGATGTTGCCGGGCATGGTGGCCGGCTTCCTGCAGGAAGTGCTCGGCTACGCAATGTTCTTCTGGATGGTTATTGCCTGCTGCGCCGCCACACTGATTGTGACATACTTCATCGATCGCAAAATCGACCCGACATACGGTCTGAAATAAAAATCCTCACCCCCTGACAATATTTACAATAATGACTATACGCAACATTCTCCTCCTTCTACTGGCTCTGTCTGTGTCGGCTTCCATGTCGGCACAGACCAAAGTCAAACCCGGCATCGAAGTGCTCCGCGACGGCGGCTTCGCACAACTGCAGGGCAAACGTGTGGGCCTTATTACCAACCCAACCGGCATCGACAACGACCTCAAAAGTACCATCGACATACTCCATGAAGCTCCCGGCGTGACCCTCACGGCCCTGTTCTCGCCCGAACACGGCGTGCGCGGCGACGTCCATGCCGGCGACCATGTAGGCACATCGACCGACCCCTCCACCGGTGTGACCGTATACTCCATATACGGCAAGACCCTGCGCCCCTCGGCCGAGATGCTTAAAGATGTGGACGTACTGGTATACGACATTCAGGACATAGGCTGCCGCTCGTACACCTTCATATCCACCATGGGCAACGCCATGCAGGCATGCGCCGAGCTGGGCAAGGAGTTCATGGTACTCGACCGTCCCAACCCCGTCAGCGGCAACAAAGTTGAAGGCAACCTGGTAGAGAAGGACTGCGAGTCGTTTGTAAGCCGTTTCCCCATCCCCTATCTCTACGGCCTCACTCCGGGCGAACTGGCCCGCTATCTCAACGAAGAAGGCATTCTGGGCAAGAAGGTCGACCTGACCGTCGTGCCCATGCAGGGCTGGAAGCGCGACATGACTTTTGCCCGGACCGGCATGCCGTGGGTACTGCCGTCGCCTCATATCCCAACCCCCGAAACAGCAGTCTACTACCCCATGTCGGGTATCCTGGGCGAGCTGGGATACATGTCGATAGGCGTGGGCTACACCGAGCCCTTCAAACTGTTTTGCGCCGAATGGATCGACGCCCCCGAGCTGGCCCGCCGACTCAATGCGCTCAATCTGCCGGGACTCAAGTTCCGTCCCATATACATCAAACCTTTCTACGCCGTAGGCCAGGGCCAGAACCTGCAGGGCGTGGAGCTGTATGTAACCGACATCGAAAGCGCTCCGCTGTCGCTCACCCAGTTCTATGTAATGCAGGAGCTGGCACAGATGTACCCCGACCGCAAGGCCATGGATAAAGCCGACCCAAAACGATTCAACATGTTCGACAAGGTATGCGGCTCCAAAGAAATAAGAAAACTATTCGGCAAAAACCATAATGTAGCAGATATTGTTGAATACTGGAATAAAGACAACGAAAGTTTCCGCAAAGCATCCTCAGCATATTACCTCTACCGTTAACATAGTAATTATGGACTCCCGCTACGCCTCCTTCCTGACCGATATATCATTCATACCCCGCGAACGCATCTACACCGACGAACTGCGTCGCCTCACCTGGGGCACCGACGCCGGATTTTACCGCCTTACCCCACAAATAGTGGTGCGCTCGGCCAACGAGGCCGAGGTGGCACGACTGCTTCAGGCGGCTGACAAGCACAAGATTCCGGTGACATTCCGCGCTGCCGGCACAAGCCTATCGGGCCAGGCTATCAGCGACTCAGTGCTGGTAGTGGCAGGCAAGAACTGGGAAAACTACACCGTAGGGCCACATGCCGACACCATAACCATGCAGCCCGGTATAATAGGCTCGCACGTCGACGATATTCTGCGACCATACGGCAAGATTTTCACACCCGACCCGGCTTCGAAAAAAGCCGCTATGGTCGGAGGCATAGTAGCCAACAACGCTTCAGGCATGAACTGCGGCATACATGCCAACTCCGACCGCATGCTGCTGTCGGCACGCCTGGTTATGGCCGACGGCACCATACTCGACACCGGCAGCGAGGAGTCGCGCCGAAACTTTGCCGACAGCCACGCCCAATTCCTGTGCGGCATAAATGCCCTGCGCGACAAAGTACGCAGCGACAGCAAACTCGCACAACGCATCCGGCACAAATACTCCATAAAAAACGTAACCGGACTCAACCTGCTGCCTTTCATAACCTTCGACGACCCATTCGATATTATCACCCACCTGATGGCAGGCAGCGAAGGCACCCTGGCTTTTATCAGCGAAGTGACCATGAAAACCGGCCACCTGTACCCTCTGTCGGCCTCGGCTATGCTATATTTCAGCGACATCGACGAGGCCTGCCGCACAGTGGTGGCCCTGCGGCACGATTCGCCCGTGGTCAGCTGCGAACTTCTCGATAGCCATTCGCTCGATGCTGTAGGCGATACCACCGGCAAAGGACTTACCGCCCTGCTCATAGAGGTAAAAGCCGACTCCGCCGAAGAGTTGAACAATAAAATCGACAGCACCATGCAGGTGCTTGACGGATTCTCCACCTTCAAGCCGGTGTCCTTCTCTACCGACCCGCAGCAGTGCGCCAAATGGTGGCATCTGCGGTCGGGGGTATTCCCGGCTGTCGGAGGTACTCGTCCGGCAGGCACCACTACACTTATCGAGGATATTGCATTCCACATCGAAAACCTGCCTCAGGCTACAGCAGAGCTGTTGAAAATACTCGATCGCAGCGGATACGACAACGCCTGCATCTACGGCCACGCCCTCGAAGGGAACTACCACTTCATCATATCGCAGAAGTTCGACACCGATGCCGATCGTGAACGCTACTCGCAACTGATGCTCGACATCAAGCATCTTGTGGTAGAGCGCTTCGACGGCTCGCTCAAAGCCGAACATGGCACCGGACGCAACATGGCTCCATTTGTGGAAATAGAATGGGGTAAAGCGGCCTGGCAGATTATGCACGAAGTGAAAAAACTTTTCGACCCGGACGGGCTGCTCAATCCGGGAGTCATATTCAACAACGACTCCGGATGCTATATCAAGGACACAAAAGTGCTTACGCCTGTTGACCCGACAGTCGACAACTGCATCGAATGCGGCTTCTGCGAGCCGAACTGCATAAGCTGCGGTCTTACTCTCTCCGCACGCCAGCGTATTGTCGCCGTCCGCGAGATTGAGCGTCTGCGCAACATCAATCCGGCCGACCCCCGGATAGCCCTGCTGGAAAAACAGCTTGTATATCCCGGCATCGAAACTTGTGCAGGCGACGGCCTGTGCAGCCTCGCATGTCCCATGGGCATTAAAACAGGTGTACTCGTACACCATCTGCGCCAAAAACTTAATCCCGAAGGCTCCCCGGCATGGCGTGTAGGCAAATTCGCAGCCAATCACCTGGCCGGAGTCAGCACCACCCTGCGCGGCGCATTAGCCTGCGCTGTGGCAGCCCGGGCCATCATAGGGCCTAAAGGTGTCAATATCCTGGGCCGGGCCTTGCACAAGGCCGGTATGCCGCTGTGGACTGCCGACCTGCCGCAGCCAAACTACTTTAAACCCGCAACTCAGCCTCAGAAGAAGCGCAAAGTTGTATACTTCCCGTCCTGCATCAACCGCACTATGGGTGCCACACCCGGACAGCCCCACGACGAACCTCTGACCAAAGTAATGCTGAAGCTGCTTGAGCGCGCCGGATTCGAAGTTATTTATCCCGACGACATAAAGCAGCTTTGCTGCGGCATGATATGGGAAAGCAAAGGCATGCCCGACATAGGAGAGCAGAAAGTTCGGCAACTCGAAGAGAAACTGTGGCTGGCTTCGGAGCAAGGACAATGGCCGGTACTCTGCGACCAAAGCCCCTGCCTGCACCGCATGCGCCAGAAAATACAGCGCATGCACCTGTACGAACCGGCCGAATTCATAATGACACACTTGGCCGAGCACCTCACGTTCAAGCCTGTAGATACACCTATAGCTGTACACGTAACCTGCTCGACCAGAATGATGGGCCTCGCCGAAACTATAATCGAACTGGCTCGGAAATGCAGCACTAACGTAACAGTACCACAGGAAGTCGGATGCTGCGGTTTTGCCGGCGACAAAGGCTTTACCCACCCCGAGCTCAATCGCTGGGGATTGCGCAAACTCCGCCCGGCCCTGCAGGCGGCAAAAGTAGTGGAAGGCTACAGCAACTCCCGAACATGTGAAATAGGTCTGACCACCAACGGCGGCGTACCCTACCGCTCTATTGTGTACCTCGTAGATAAAGTTACAAGTTCTTAAATCGCACACGCCAATCACTATCAAACTATTGCAATGGACAATAAAACAAAACCCAAACGACTTTTAGCGCTTGACATCATGCGCGGCATAACCATAGCCGGAATGTTGCTGGTAAACAATCCCGGTTCGTGGGGAAGCATCTACGCGCCTCTGCGGCATGCCGAGTGGCACGGGCTCACGCCCACCGACCTGGTGTTTCCGTTCTTTATGTTTATAATGGGTGTCAGCACCTGGTTCTCGCTTAAGAAATACAATTTCGAGTTTTCAGCGGCATCGCTCCGGAAAGTGCTGCGCCGCACAGTGGTGATTTTCGCCATCGGCCTGGGCATAGCATGGCTGGCCAAAGTACTGTACGGCATACACGGCGACCGCCCGATATGGGATATAATGACCGACTTCAGCCACATACGTGTGCTGGGAGTGATGCCTCGCCTGGCTCTGTGCTACTGCGCGGCCTCGATACTTGCCATGCTGCTGCGGCGCAAGGCCCTGGCCCTGACCACCGGCGCTCTGCTGGTGCTGTACAGCATACTGCTGATTGCCGGCAACGGCTTTGAATTCTCGGCCGACAATATTATATGCCGCATCGACCACGCCGTGCTCGGCGAAAACCACATGTACGGCGACACCGTGGGCGGACAGTATCTCAAATTCGACCCCGAAGGTCTGCTCAGCACCCTGCCCTCGATTGCCCACGTACTCATAGGCTTCCTCTGCGGCGGACTCATCACCGGCACGGCCGACAACATGCGGCGCACCAACTCGCTCTTTATCGTAGGCGCCGTACTCACATTTGCCGGCCTGCTCCTGAGCTACGGCATACCGGTGAACAAAAAAATATGGTCACCGACATTCGTGCTCACCACCTGCGGCCTGGCATCTACCCTGCTGGCTCTGCTCATTACCGTAATCGACATCAAGGGCTACCGGAGCTGGAGCCGCTTCTTCGAGGCATTCGGCATCAACCCGCTGTTCATGTACTGCTACGGCACTGTCTTCGCCGTGCTCCTTGGTGCAATACATATTGGCGAAAAATCAATCCACACCATATTATACAACGACGCGCTGATGCCACTCTGCGCCGGCAATGCCACCCTGGCTTCGCTATTATATGCCATATTCGTAGTTGTGGCCGTATGGCTCGTAGGACTAATTCTGTATAAAAAGAAAATCTATATAAAGATATGATTCTTATCGCAGATTGCGGAAGCACCAAGACTCACTGGTGTCTTCTGGACCAAAACATAGTAAAAAAAGAATATTTCACCATCGGCATGAACGCGGTGCTGCTTACCGCCGGAGAGATGGAAGACATAATCCGCCGCGAACTGCTGCCGGAGATGGGTGAGCTGGCCGCTGCCGTAAAAGAAGTGTACTTCTACGGCGCCGGATGTCTGGGCGATGAAATATGCGGCAATGTTGCATCGGCAATCAAAGCCGTATTTACAGCCGCCGACACCATCGAAGCCGATACCGACCTGCTGGGAGCCGCTCGCGCACTATGCGGCCGCCGGCCAGGCATTGCCTGCATTCTCGGCACCGGCTCCAACTCATGTTACTACGATGGCGAAAAAATTGTAAGTAACGTATCGCCATTGGGCTACATTCTCGGCGATGAAGGCTCAGGAGCCGTACTGGGCAAAATTCTCATAGGTGATGTTCTCAAACAGCAGCTGCCCGAGGACTTGTGCCAAAAATTCATGGACCGAATCGGGCTCGACCGTCTGGGCATAATACGCCGCGTGTACAAAGAGCCGGCGGCAAACCGCTTTCTGGCATCTACAAGCCCCTTCCTGCTGGCCAACATCGAGCGTCCCGAAATACAGGCTCTGCTTATAGGTGCATTCTCGGCATTCTTCCGCCGCAACATAGCCAACTATACCGAGGCCGAAAAATATCCGGTAAGTTTCATCGGCTCCATAGCCTGCTACTACGAGCCACAGCTGCGCAAAGCCGCCGAGCCCTTCGGATACACTATAGGCAGCATCGAAAAAAGCCCCATGCCCGGACTCATTGCTTTCCACGCCCCGGACATTAAATCCTGAACCTAAAACACTAAAACCGTCATGGCATTCGTAAAAATATCGGAGCAACCATCGCACTACAACGACCTCGAAAAGAAGTCCACCGGCGAGATTCTCCACTATATCAATGAAGAGGACAAAAAAGTTGCCCTCGCAGTAGAAAAAGCACTGCCGCAGATTGAGAAACTCGTAAACGAAATCGTGCCCCGCATGAAACGCGGCGGACGTATATTCTACATCGGAGCCGGCACTTCGGGCCGACTCGGAGTACTCGACGCCTCCGAGATACCGCCAACATTCGGCATGGACCCTTCGTGGGTTATCGGTATTATCGCCGGCGGCGAACGCGCTCTGCGCAACCCCGTGGAGAACGCCGAGGACGACACCCTGCAGGGCTGGCGCGACCTTGAGAAATTCGGCATCAACGACAAAGACACCGTAGTAGGCATAGCCGCATCGGGCACCACACCTTACGTAATTGGCGCCCTCGAGGAATGCCGCCGCCACGGAATCCTCACAGCATCGATTACTTCGAACCCCGATGCTCCGATATCCGAAGCTGCCGACATACCCATCGAAATGATTGTAGGCCCCGAGGTTGTGACCGGAAGCTCGCGCATGAAATCGGGTACAGGTCAGAAAATGATCTGCAACATGATTACCACCGCCACCATGATTCGCATGGGCCGCGTAAAAGGCAACCGCATGGTAAACATGCAACTGTCGAATGCCAAACTTGTCGACCGCGGCACTCGAATGGTAGTTGAAGAACTCGGCCTGCCCTACGACGAAGCCAAACGCCTGCTGCTATTCCATGGCTCAGTAAAAAACGCTGTCGACGCTTACCGCCATGAAGAGGCTTAGCATACTGCTGACAGCGGCCCTCATAGGGGCTGCCGCCGCATACGCCAAGAGCCCCGACTATTCGCGCTTCACAACTTTTTACGGCCAGCGCGCCACTCTTTTCGATATGCTGCCAATGGACTCCCGGACCATAGTAATGCTGGGCAACAGCATCACCAATGGCTGCGAATGGGCCGAACTGCTCGGCAACTCCAATGTAGTGAACCGAGGCATCTCCGGCGATACCGTCGAAGGCATACAGGCCCGACTCGGCTCCATTATCAAAGCCGCACCGGCAAAAATTTTTCTGATGATAGGCGTAAACGACGTCAGCCACGACCTCACGGCCGACTCCATCGCCACATCGATTGGCGAACTCGTGCACCGCATCCGCACCCAGTCGCCGGCTACAAAACTCTACCTGCAGTCGCTGCTGCCGGTCAACCAGAGTTTCGGACGCTTCCGCAAACTCGACGGCAAGGAGCAGGTAATCCGCGACATCAATGCCATGCTACCCGCCATAGCCGAGCGCGAGGGAGCCACGTTCATCAACCTCTATCCACTGATGAGCGATGCCGACGGAAATCTGCGTACCGACCTCACCAACGACGGACTGCACCTGCTCGGGCCTGCTTACCTCGTATGGCGCGATGCCATAATGCCCTACATCAACGAATAACCACATACACAATACGCCTGCACCGGAGTGGATGCATTTCGGCTTCCGCTCCGGTGCAAGCGTATCAAAATTTTTATAGGTCGAGCTATAAATCTTTTTTATATGGACTCGATTATGATCAGGCGTATAATATAGGAAGACCATAGAACCATAGATTATTATGTTCTCCGATTCATCTCAGAATACAACTATAAACTTTGGTTCTTTGGAAGGCTTCGGTTATTTGGTCATCCCTGTGCGACTATCTTAGGACTAAGCCCTAATCAGTCGTATGCAGTTCAATGGGTCAGGGCTATATTGTTTTCCTTAGCCACACGGCGCAGATTCAGAATCGCATAGCGCATGCGGCCCAGAGCAGTATTGATGCTCACTCCGGTAAGCTCGGCGATTTCCTTGAAACTCAAATTCTTGTAATAGCGCATCATAAGCACTTCGCGCTGACTCTCAGGCAAGTGCATAATAATCTTACGTATATCGGCGCGTATCTGTGAATCAATAATCATATCTTCTACCGTACCCTCGCTGAGTTCGCGGCGGTTGAGTACGTCGTAATTGCCGTCGTCGGTCGACACAGAAGCTTCGGCTTTTTCCTGACGGAAAAAGTCAATGATAAGGTTGCGCGCAATGCGGGTAATCCAGGCCGAGAACTTCCCGACCTCATTATATCGGCCCTGGCGAATCGTCATGATAGCCTTAACAAAAGTCTCCTGAAAGATATCTTCGGAGGCGTCGGGGTCTTTGACCATCTGCATTATATAAGCATATACGCGCTGTTTGTGGCGCAGAAGCAACTCATCGAACGCAGGGTTGTTGCCTTGAGCATAAGCAGTGACCAACTGGTCGTCAGTCATCTTTTTAAGTGATTGCATTTACTATTCTTCCTGTTTAAATTTTTTGGAGTAGAATTTTGCAATAGGCTTTAACTGGGGGAAAAGAATTTATATAAAATATTGACTGTAACCCGAACGCGTTAACACAAACGCATCGTTAATGCAAAATTAATAAAAACACTCCACTTATACAAGCGCTTAACACGGCACACATCGGACTTTAGCATTTTTTAACCGCCACTACACAATAAAATATTTTGACCATAAACAACAAATAAGCTGAAATTCACACAATAAAGCCACACAAACAGCGTTAATACATCGTCGGGCAGCCCATACGGCCACCGACAAAGCATTTACTAATTATTCCACCTCTCTAACACATCGTAAAACCTCGAATCGCCTGCCTATGAAGAAAATTTCTACTCCTTGCCGGAGTTTCGACTCCATCCAGCGCCAAAGCAGTCAGCGCCAGCAGGCCCCGCGCAGACTCACGCTCGAGTTTCTGCGACAGTTCGCAAGAACCTACCGCCCCGCTCCGGGCAACAAGGCCAACGCCCTTCCGGGCTATTCGCTTAACTGAACACCACGCAAACCCCCGCCGCCGCAACCAAAGCGGCGGTTTTTTTATATCTAAAATTTGGCTAATTCACAAAAAATCACTAACTTTGCACCCGGTTTAACAACCAACACAAAACAAACAATTAACTAAAAGCAAAACAATGCATTACGAAACCGTTTTCATTTTAACTCCCGTTTTGTCTGACGTACAGGCAAAGGAAGCGGTAGAAAAGTTCAGCAAAGTGCTCACCGACAACGGTGCCACTATCGTGAACACTGAAGACTGGGACCTGCGCAAACTCGCCTACCCCATCCAGAAAAAGTCGACCGGCTTTTACACTCTCATCGAATTCGACGGCGACACCAACCTCGTCAAGAAACTCGAAACTGCTTTCCGTCGCGACGAACGCGTAATCCGCTTCCTCACTTTCCGTCAGGACAAGTACGCTGCCGAATACGCCGCCAAACGCCGCTCGCTCAAAGCTAACAAAGAAACCAAAGTTGAAGTAGAAGCAAAGGAAAACTAAATCATGGCACAGGCTCAATCCGAAATACGTTATCTCACCCCCATGTCGGTGGACGTAAAAAAGAAAAAATACTGCCGTTTCAAACGTAGCGGCATCAAGTATATCGACTACAAGGACCCCGAATTCCTCAAGAAGTTCCTCAACGAGCAGGGCAAAATCCTTCCCCGCCGCATAACCGGCACTTCGCTGAAATTCCAGCGCCGTGTGGCTCAGGCCGTTAAACGTGCCCGCCACCTCGCCCTCCTGCCCTACGTAACCGACCTTATGAAATAACCGTTAAAGCTAAAGGACAATACATGAAACTGATTCTCAAACAAGACGTCCAAGGCCTCGGATACAAGGACGACGTCGTTGAAGTAAAAGACGGCTACGGCCGCAACTACCTGATTCCCCAGGGTATGGCCGTTATCGCTTCGCCCGCCGCACTCAAGGTTCTCGAAGAAAACCTCCGTCAGCGCGCCCACAAGCTCGCCAAAATCAAAGCTGATGCCGAAGCAAGCGCTGAAGCACTCAAGGATGTCAAACTCGTTATCGCTACCAAAGTCAGCTCTACAGGCACTATCTTCGGCAGCGTAAACGCCATCCAGATTTCGGAAGAACTCACCAAGCTCGGACACAACATCGACCGCAAACTCATCGTTATCGAGCAGCCCGTGAAAGAAGTTGGCAACTACACCGCCATCATCAACCTCCACAAGGAAGTTAAGGCCGAAGTTCCCTTCGAAGTTATCGCTGAAGCAGAATAATCTGCAACGTCATAATTACAATACAGCGAAAGCCCCGCATAATGCGAGGCTTTCGTTTTATTGTATCTGCCCCACGGGCACTTCAGCGCAAAAAAACTTCAGCCTAACGCATATTAACATTATTTAACCCGTATAAACCAAAAAGTTCGCCACAAAATTGCTAACTTGCATACATGCTCGACCTATTCATCAACAGCAACCTACTCGGCTGGGCCTATACAACCATTATGATTCTCTATGGACTCACAACCATCGGAATCATACTCGTTGTGGTTTCCGAAAACCGGAATCCCCTAAAATCCCTGGCCTGGGTCACTGTGCTGTTACTCTTGCCGGTAGTAGGAATAATACTATACATATTCTTCGGGCGAAACATCAAAAACACACGCATGATTTCGCGCCGCAACAGGCGCAAACTCAAAAACAGGCAACGAATACCGGCCATCGACGTACGCTCGCTCAACATCTCACAGTCGGCACGCCAACAAATACTGCTGGGGCGCTCGCTCACCGGCGCGCACTACTTCGACAACAATAAAGTAGAAATATACACCGACGGACGCAGCAAATTCAACGCCCTGCTGCACGACCTGCGCAACGCCCGCAAATCAATCAACCTGCAATACTACATATTCGACGACGACGCCACCGGACGCATGGTGCGCGACATACTCATCGAGCGCGCACGCGCCGGAGTTGCCGTACGAGTAGTATACGACCATGTAGGCTCATTCAGCACCCGCTCGCGATTCTTCAAGGAAATGCGGCGCGAAGGCATCATGGCCTACCCATTCTTCAAAGTCACATTTCCGCAGTTCGGCACCAGAATAAACTGGCGCAACCACCGCAAGATAGTGATAATCGACGGTCACATAGGCTATATCGGAGGCATGAACATTGCCGACCGCTACATCACCGGTGGCAAATTCCCACGCTGGCGCGACACCCATCTGCGCATCACAGGACCGGCCGTGGCCGGACTGCAATTCTCATTCGCCATCGACTGGAACTTCATGGGCCAGCCGCTAATCGAAGACCAGGTGAGCCTCAACCAACCCCCCGACGGCAACGTAGGCATGCAGATAATAACCGCAGGCCCAACCTCACAGTGGCGCAACATTGCCCTGGCGTTTCACAAGGCAATCGCCACAGCCACATGGCGCGTGTACATACAGACACCATACTTCCTGCCCACCGAGGCACTACTGAAAGCACTCCAGACAGCCTCGCTGTCGCACGTCGACGTACGCCTGATGATTCCACGCAACAGCGACTCGCACATGCTCACACTCGCATCCGCATCATACATCGACGAATGTCTGAAAGCCGGCATAAAAATTTACTTCTACGAAGCCGGAATGTTGCACTCCAAAATGATAGTCATCGACGACGAAATAAGCACCGTAGGGAGCACCAACTTCGACTTCCGCAGCTTTGAGCACAACTTCGAGATCAACGCATTCATGTACTCCACCGAACTCAACGCCCGCCTCGCCGCAGTATTCACCAACGACCAAAAGCAATCAACCCGCATCCTGCCCGCAGAGTGGCGCCGACGCCCTTGGTATCGCAAATTAGCCGAATCGGTAATTCGCCTGCTCAGCCCAATACTTTAAGCGCGCACGCCATATCGTTGACAATCTGCTGTTTAATCGAAACAGTGCAAAAAATCACAAAAAAGTTTGCCAAAAAATTTGGTCAGGTCAAAAATAATACCTAACTTTGCATCGCAAACGCGAAAAACGCGTAACACCAACGCGAAAATAGCTCAGTTGGTAGAGCACAACCTTGCCAAGGTTGGGGTCGCGGGTTCGAGTCCCGTTTTTCGCTCAAGTACATTGAAATACAAATCGCAAACGCTTCAAAGCACTAACAATCGCGAAAATAGCTCAGTTGGTAGAGCACAACCTTGCCAAGGTTGGGGTCGCGGGTTCGAGTCCCGTTTTTCGCTCAATCCCTCGCCGAAAGGCTTTGCGATTTATGTCCGGGTGGTGGAATTGGTAGACACGCTACTTTGAGGGGGTAGTGGCCGTTCGGCTGTGTGAGTTCGAATCTCATCTCGGACACTCTTGAAAATCCCAAGTATTTAAAATTCAAATACTTGGGATTTTCTCTTTTTATTTTTGTCCCCATTTTGTCCCCCAAATTTCTTTCTACGAATTTTTGTTGCGCATGGTAATAAACCTGTGTTTAGGCATATATATTGCACAGTCGGAAGATGAAGAATTTAGTATCGTTGACGCCGTGTAGCTTGGCTCTGAACGCTTTGATTTTTGAATTTATAGATTCGGCGGATGCGTTTGTGGAGCGGTTGTCAAAGAAGTTCAGTATCTCATCGGAGTGTTCGTAGAATGTAGCGGCTATTGTGTTGAAAGACTTGAAGCCTGAGTCTGCGACGCGGTTGTACCAGCGGGCAAGATTAAGCCTGGCACTGTCTTTGGCTGAACGTTTGTTGAATATGGTTCTGAGCTCTTGCGACAACCGGTATGCTTCCCGGAGGTCGGGATATAGGCTGAACAGCATCTCGGCTCTCTGATGCTGAGAGTCAGTCCATTTTTCAGGAGACTTGAACAGGGCGTAGCGTCCACGCGCCAACAGCTCTTTGAGTGTATCGCCGTTTTCAAGTAGTTCAGGTGGTCAGGGCCACGAAAGACCGGGGCATGACCTCAACGAAGCGGTTGTAGGAGAATGTCTGCGGAAACAGA
>CAJTRC010000037.1 GCA_910578365.1 uncultured Muribaculaceae bacterium | reverse complement strand
TATAATCTACATTTTGGCAATCGTGGTAATGATTGCCGGCCTCTCCCTTCTGTTTATCGGTTTATTCATACCGCCGGAGGGTGAAATCCATAGTTCAGTATTAACCGCGTTCGGAACGGTATGTATTTTCGTCGCCTCCCTTCTGGGTATCTCTATCCACTACGCTAACGAACTCGACAAGTTCAAAGCCAATGTTCAGGAACGCCTCGACGAAATCACTCAACCCCAATAAGTCACATATATGAAACATGGAAATAAAATTTTTTGCTACCCTCGCCGTTTGTTTTTCCTTATGGCTCTGGTTCTTGTCGGCTCTGCCTTCAATAGCTGTAAAAGTTCTCGAAATATGGTTGAAGAAACCCGAACCGAATTTCATTACGACGGCCAAGATAGTACCAGGGTCGATTCGGTGCTCATGGGAGGAAACGAGCGAAGCAGCGAGAGCGACACAGCAAACATTTCAACAGATGTGCGAGGCTCTGTCGAGATTAAGCGCGATTCAGTCGGGCGACCTATATTTATATATTGGACGTTTGCGGGCAATTTTTCGACCCTCTCGAAAAGAGATAAGGAGGCGCAAAATTGGTTTTACGGCCTCAATGCAACGCGACACTCCGAGAGTTCCGGCGCGGTGGATTCCGTCAACGAGAAAACGGAAGAAACTACGGAGGAAATTAACACCGCAATATCTTTAGAGAACATCATCGGCCCCGGATTGCTGGGCCTGATTCTCCTTTACCTGATATATCTATTTTTCGCCGACATAGTATGGCCGTGGATAAAACAGAAGCGCAGCCGATAGACCTTTACGACGCTATCGAGCAGATGAAGCGGATAAGCCTCGCCGGTGGTACGTTCTCGCTCACCTTCCGCAAGTGGAACAGGCAGACGCGCAACGGTGGCTACGTGGTTAAAGTCAATGCGGCGCGAATCCGCCCCAAGACAAAAGACGACAAAATTTCAGACGCAAGTTATAAACTATTTTTCACCGATACGGAAACAGGCCTCGCCCGTAATTGCTGGCAGGTTTTAATTACCGAGTTCAACGGTCGCCGAACGGTGTTAAACTAACACTTTAAGCAAGATGATACGCAGAAGCGGAAATTTCGGTTTCGTAGATAATGGAGCCGGTGAAATATACACCTTCAGCATGAACGCCAAGGGTCGCGGATTCACACCCTCGACCTTCATGTTACGCGGCGGCTCTATCGCCTCGTTTGGTTATAAATATATGAACGTGAACGGTACGCCGATAATACCGTTTGGACGCGACAACGACCTCCCTAACCGTGTGTGTATGTTGCTCGAAAAGTTCTACGCCGGTGAAGGTATCATGGGCAAGAAGGCCGGCCTCCAGTGGGGCGAGGGTCCGAGGCTCTACCGCGACGCTGTGGACGCGAACAATATCTTTTACCGGGCGTGGGCTGTTGACGACCAGATTACCGCCGACCTGAAGGCTACCGACTACCTCACACAAATGCACCGTTGTCTGATAGACCTCTGTCATTTGGAGGGGTTCTGGGTTAAATTCACACGTTCACGCGGGGCGCGTATCGGCTCCGGGCGTATTGCGAGGGTCGAACACGTTCCGGCTGGAAAGGTGCGTTTCGTATGGCCCGGAGAAAATAAGCTGCCTACACAAGCGATGGTGGCAGATTGGCCGCTGGCCGACCCTCGTACCTCACACGTTTACCCTCTGTTTGACCCCTCCGACCCTCTGAAATATCCCGTTTCGCTGGCATATTACAACATTTACAGTTACAACCACGACCATTACAGCGTACCGCGCTTTATCGGTGCGTTCGATTGGCTGGAGTTGGCCGGAACACTCGCGCCACTCCTCGCAGCTTACAACGAGAACGCCTCGGCTATCTCGAAACATATCGAATCGCCCCAGTCATATTGGGACCGCGCCGAGGAACAGATAAAAATGGCCTGTCAGCAAAGGGGCATACCCTATAAAAAGGAAATGTTAGAGGAGTTCAAGGACGCAGCGATGGAGAAATTTGCCGCCTCGATGTCCGGCAAGGAGAACGCGGGCAAGTTCCTGCATACCTCGCAGTTCTGGAACGAGGAGGCTAACAATTTCGAGGGGTGGAAGATTACCGCTATCGACAACAAGGTTAAAGAGTACATCGAAGCAATGGTGGCAATATGCAAAAAGTCAGAGGCCGCCGCGACCTCCGGTTTTGGCCTCGACCCCTCACTCTCTAACTTGATACTTGATACAAAACTCGGTTCAGGCTCCGAAAAACTCTACGCCCTGAAGGTGTATAACGCCACAGAAACCGCCGTGCCTGATATGGTGCTATGTAAGCCGTTCCAACAGTTCATCGACACCAACCACCCCGGCACAGATATACGAATCGGCCTATATCGTACCGTTGTAGAGGCCGAAAAAAATGTCAACCCCGAAAACAGAGTGAAAGCAAATGCGTGATTTATTCGCCACCCCGGAGCAGCAGCCGGAGAACAAAGGCAAAGGCAAGGACGAGGCCAAGGAACGCGCCGAGGATAAGAACACCGGGAAAGAAACGAGGGTGTTCCGCTCGATGTCGCGCAACTTTGAACGCCGCGTAAAATCCGAGCTTTTTCTCGAAAATGTCCTACCGTGGCACTTTTCACCGGGCGAGGCGTATCATTGTTTTTCTTTCGGCGATGTTGACGCGCTAACCTATCTCCGGGCTATCCTCAAACAGCAACCGCTGGAGTATGTTTGTTTGTCCACCTTCTCTATGGCGTTGACCGACGCGGAAACGCTTTTGAAATGGCAGCGCGGCGGATTGATTGGACGGCTCGACCTCTATCTCGGTGAAATTTTCGATTCCAAGTTTGCCGAGGTTTACAACACTTTGCGCGAGGCCGTCGCGCTCATGGGCGGCCGCGTTGCCGTGTTCCGGAATCACTCTAAAGTTATGGCCGGTTTCGGTGAACGCTTTGATTTTGCGGTCGAAGGTTCGGCAAACCTTAACAGTAATCCGCGTTGTGAGCAGACGGTTATAACAGTCGATGAAGGCGTGGCAAGGTTCTACAAAGAAGAAATTTTCGACAAAATCCATTCGTTTAACAATGATTTTGCCGATTGGAAACCCTATAAACTGAAACGCGATGAAACTATTTGACCGCGACGGAAACGGCAGCGAGGAAATTACCGCAGCCGTCGGAATAATCTCTAACGGTATCACTTTCGACAAGTGGCGGCCCCTGATTCCGTTCGGAATCCGTGATGTCGTCGCAATCGTGGGCCGTGAACCGGTCGAGGCTCTGGCCGACTATTACGAAAACGGAGAAAGCGACGACGCGGCTATGGCTGACGCTCTGGCTTATCTGCAACAGGCGGTGGCCTTCTTTACATGGCTGAAGATAATCCCGACTCTCGACGCACAGCACGGAGATACAGGAAGGGCGAAAAGCCTCGGAGAAAACGAAAAAGGGTTAACAGCCCTTCAGGAGTTCAAGGACGAGGAAAATATTTTACGTCTGGCCTACGAGGCTACCGACGCACTTGTCGAAGCCTTAGACCGCGAGGCGTTCCCGTTCTGGATTGAATCGCCCAAGTACCGCCAGCGCGAAGGGTTGTTAATACGCAGTAAGGAGGAGTTCGATAATTACTACATTATCGGTTCTCATCGCCTTTTCGTTACCCTCGTTCCTATTATCCGCGAGGTTCAGGGCGCAACCGTCGCCCCGGTACTCGGCAAGTATCTCGCTCCGATTCTTTCGGGTGAGGATTCCGATACCTTCACGCTGATGAAGGCAACAGCAGCCCGCGCAGTGGCTTTGCTAACCATGCAGAAGGCGGTGGAACGCCTTCCGGTCGAGGTTATTCCGGAGGGTATCGTACAGGTTCAGCAGTCGCAGCCGGTAAAATCAAGGTTACGCGCCGAGCAATCGGCCCGCGCCTCGGTTGCCGCCTCTCTGGGTGCTGACGCTACCCGCGCCCTCGAATACCTTCAGCAGCTCGTGGCGCAGCTCGACGCAGACGGCGAGGAGGTAGATACATCAATTACCGGGCCTATTGTCCACAGTAAAGGAATGTCGTTTTAATGGAAACAATCACCACACGAGGCCGCTCCGTCAAAATTCCGACCCATGTCAGCGAATTGACCCCAGCGCAATACGAATATTACGTTTTTCTCGCCTATGCTCTGGGCGCGGGTGTGATTGACGGCGATTATTTCCGGGTTCGCTGGCTCTCCTTCCTGATTGGCCTCGGCAAAGCGGATTACACGTTGTTGAAGGAGCAACACGTCGAGGAACTGAAAGCACAGGCCGGAGCGATTGAAGGTTTTTTCGTGGCTGAAGGCGACCGCGTTCATCTTGATTTCAATACGCCCGTTAACCTCCTGCCTTCATACGGAGGCTATCAAGGCCCCGGCGATTGGCTGGAGGGTGTGACATACGGCGAGTTTGTGGAGTGCCTTACCATAGCCGAGAATCTTCACCAAATGGACGAGCAAGAGGTGGCTGAAGGTTACGCCCATATTGCCCGGCGGCTCTACCATATTCCCGACGGAGAGAAAGTGCCCGACCTTCTGGCGTTCCATGCCCCGACGCTCCTCGCCTCCGTCTGGAAGGCAATCCTTGCCGGCCCCGTGGAAATCAACGGAAAGAAAATTGATTTACGGATTATCTTCCGCAGTTCCGGCGGAGGAAAGAAGCCGGACGACAAGACCGGATGGACCGGTATAACCTTCGAGGTCGCTACCGCCGGACTGTTCGGGAACGTGGCGGAGGTGGAGCGCACCGATATGTGGGCCGTCCTCATTTACCTGTATAAATGCAAGTTTGAATATCTCAACGAGAAACGTAACATCCCAAATAAATAAATCATCATGCAACTTTCAACCGCAATCAAGAAAAAAATTAAGGCGTGGGAAGGCTGTCGGCTTACAGCCTACCGTTGCCCTGCCGGAGTTCTCACAATCGGCTACGGCCACACCGGGAAAGATGTC
The DNA here is from genome assembly GCA_910578365.1 of uncultured Muribaculaceae bacterium. Taxonomy (GTDB): domain Bacteria; phylum Bacteroidota; class Bacteroidia; order Bacteroidales; family Muribaculaceae; genus CAG-873. Next base: position 20,891 of record CAJTRC010000037.1, on the reverse strand, counting down.
ACCCCCGGCAAGAAAATCACACAAGCGGAGGCTGACGCGCTTTTCGATACCGATATTACCAAGTTCGCCGCTACAGTCGCGCCGATCTTTGCTGGGGTGCAGCTCAATGGCGACCAGTTCGACGCGCTTGTTTCGCTGTCTTACAATATCGGTTCGCTCACCGTCAAGGCCCCGACACTCGTCCGCAAGGTTAAGTCCGACCCCAATGATCCCACTATCCGCGCCGAGTTCATGAAACACGTTAACGCAAGGGTTAACGGTGTTCTGAAGCCCCTCCCCGGACTGATGAAACGCCGAGCAGCCGAAGCCGACCACTATTTCGGGAAGATATGATAAATCTCTTACACTACCGCGAATATTGGGAAGGAGTAGGCCGCCGTGTCAATTCAATAACCGAGGTTCTGCCCGTCACCATAGACGAGCAGATGGGTAAGAAAATTCAGTCGTTACCGGCGAACTCTGTAAATCTTTTCGTTTTTCCTCCTTTGGCTGAATCCGGCGCGAAGAATGTCGATAATTTCAAGGAGGTTAACAAATGCGTGGTTTTCGTTATGGCGAAATACGACCCACAACGCCGCAACTCTTTCGACGTGCTGGAGCAGACACAGCCGATTATCGACGAGGTAAAAAGTATATTACTCAAAGACCAGAGAGCCGGATGCCCGGTTATGCGTGTCGAGGTCGACAGTATCGACACCGCTCCGGAAACGGAACTTTACGGACGCTTTGCCGGTTGGTCGATAGCCTTCAACGTAACATCTTACTGATATGGACGACCCCGACAAGATAGCAAAGTATTTCACCGAATACGTTAACCTAGGATTCCGCCGGATATTCGAGGAACAGCGACGTATCGCCGCCGCCAAGATATACGGGAAACAAGCCTACCGCACCGACGGAACACCCCGGAGCCGTTCGGGGCGGCTGCAACAGGCGTTAGCCTCGCCGACCTTCTCGATAACCGGCTCCGGCTCCGGCATATCGGCAAAAGCGCAGTACCCGACATATCTCCGATTCCTCGACATGAAGCGGCTCGGTAATTACCGAATCTATAACCGCCCGGTCTGGGGTATTCTCTACAAAGAAACATTCAACGACATACGGTTTGAGTTCTCGGCGTGGTTGCGCAAGAATTTGGCCGATTCTATCCGCGAGAGTTATCAACAGTCATAACAAGTTATCAACAATGAAGAAAGTAAAAATTATTGTGGGCGCAATCCTTCGGGGTGCGCTCCTCGTTGCCCCCGGTGTCGCTTTCGGCTGGTGGGCATGGAACAAAGCAATGGCGTTAATCGCTATCCTCGCAGCCGTCGGTGTCGAAACCCTGTTCCTGTTCGTGTTCTCGTTCATCACCGTGGCGGTCCAGGCCCGCCGCGACCTCCGACGTAAGAAGGCGGAGGAAGCAGAGGCGGACGAGGGAAACGGCACCGCTGCACAGTAAACCAATTTTCACTAACTTAATTTTTTGCATTATGTCAGTATGTAAAGACCGTAAGGGGCAGGATAAACTCCTGCACATTTTCGTGGTGTTCTGTATCGCCGTACTCTTCGGCGCACTCATCGCCCACATTCCGCCCCACAACGAGTGGACGACCGCGATAGTTGCGTTTATCGTGGCCCTTCTTGTGGGTATAGGTAAGGAAATCCGCGACAGCCGAGAGAATGGAAACCACTTTTGTGTCTGGGACATCGTGGCCGACATCATCGGCGCGGTTCTCGGTAGTGGTGTGGCATGGCTTGCGGCTCATTTCATCACGCGCTCCCTCTAAAGGGTGAACCCTTCCAACTCGTTGCGCACCTCGCCCGAAATCGTGGCGGGGTGTTTTATGTTTTATAACATATACTTTTTTATTTGAATATATCGCCTAAATCAAATAATTTGTTTAACTTTGTGGAAACTAAAATAATATACAGTTATGGGCGGTATAGGCAGCGGCGGAGCGCGAGAAGGCGCAGGGCGTAAAACAGTGGACGGAGAGCCGAGGACTAAAATCTCGGTCACTTTGCCCACATGGTTGTTAAACCTCATACGCGACGAGGCTGCCCGCCGAAAGGTTTCGACCTCTCAACTCATTACCGAATTTTTAACGAAAGGGCTTGAACGATGAAACGGACACTGAAATATATATTACTTGCTATCGTGGTAGTCGCATGGTATGGAGTATTCTATCGTATCGACCCCACAACTCCAATACAGGCGTTTTTTGCGGCACTGTTTTTAAGTGCTGTAAGTGTAATGATATATTTGGCTATTGCTGAAATAGTCAGGCGCTATAAATCCGGTGAGCAGATATGGACGTGGCAGGAAGAAAAGCCGCGAAAACTACCGTTATGGTATAGGATATTATCGAAGATTTTCCGTTAATTAGGTGTCCTTCATAGACTAACCCGAAGGGGGTAATTTTGCCGCAAACAAGATTACCCCCTTTGTCATGGCGAAATTAAATAACGATAAAATCGCGGTCGAACTCGACCTTAAAGCACAGAAGGCACAAGAGGAGATTCGCCGACTTACCAAGGCAACCGATGAACTCCGAAAACAGAATCAAGCCTACCGGAAGGAGAAGGCGGCCCTTGAACGTGTAGAGGGCGACCATACAGCCGAATATGCACGATTAAACGCGGCTATCGAGGCTAATAAACGTGAGATAGAAGCCAATAACCGTGCAATGGAGAAAGCACGGAAAGAAATCGACATTTCCAGAATGTCGGCTGCTGACCTTGGGAAAGAATTAAAGCGACTGAAGGGCGAACTGAATAAGACTTCAAAAGCCCTATATCCGGAAAGATATAGAGAGCTGGAGAATGAAATCCGCAGAGTTGAAAAGGCACACGCCGAAGCAACCCGTTCGACACGCGGTTTTCTGGCCTCGCTCCTGTCGCTCGATAAGATTGCCACCTCGATAAAGGGCTTTTTCATGGGCCTGGGCATGGTGATAATGACGCAAGTTATAGGAGCGTTCAAGCAACTGACAAACATTATTCAGGATTTTGAGCGGGCTAACTCAAAACTTGCCTCCGTACTGGGTACGACTATCGACGGAGTTTCACGCCTGACCGACCAAGCGAAATATTTAGGGCGCACCACAACCGCCACAGCCTCGCAAGTTACCGGCCTTCAGACCGAACTCGCAAAACTCGGATTCACGCAGGACGTTATCGAGAAACTTACCCCCTCGGTTCTGAAATTCGCGAAGGCAGTCGATACCGACCTATCGAGCGCGGCAGCGTTCGCCGGTGCCGCCATGCGTATGTTTAACAAGGACGCAGACCAAGCCGAAGCGGTGATGGCCTCTTTTGCCGTTGCCACAACTAAAAGCGCACTTGATTTTCACAAGCTGGAGGCCTCGCTGTCAACTGTTGGCCCGGTAGCCAATGCGTTCGGGTTCTCCCTCGAAGAAACGACCGCACTCCTCGGCCAACTCTCAAACGCCGGATTCGACGCAAGCAGCGCCGCCACCGCAACCCGTAATATCCTCCTGAATCTGGCAGACGCTAACGGCGACCTCGCGAAAGCCCTCGGTGGCCCAGTGACTAACCTCGACGAACTGGTTAACGGGCTGAATAAACTTAACGCGGAAGGTGTGGACCTCGCGAAAGCCCTCGAACTGACCGACAAGCGAAGCGTGGCCGCGTTCTCGACTTTCCTTAACGGTTCTGATTCAATTCTCGCGCTCCGTGATTCGATAACCGATTGTACCGATGATTTTCAACAAATGGCCGCGACAATGGCCGACAACGCGGCCGGTTCGTTTGCCGGATTCCAGTCAGCAGTGGAGGGCTTAATTTTGAAATTCTTTGATTTCCGCGAAGCCCTGAAAACTCTCTACGAGTGGGGTACAGATATTATAAATTGGATTGGCGAAATTGTGGACGCTTTCAGCCCTATGGGTACAATGATAGGATGGGCCGCGACAACAGTAGGTGCGCTTGTGTCCGCTTTGGGTACTCTCGTGGGCTGGATTACAAAATTATTCACACAGACCGCCGCCGGAAGAATGATATTAAACGGCGTTGTTGCCGCTCTTGTGGCTTATAAGGTTGCCACACTATTAGCCTCTAATGCTACCAAAACATTTATAAGCAATATCGCTAACGCAATAAAAGCCATAATCGCCAAGACGGCGGCGGTTTACAGTGCCGCCAAGGCAGATGGAGCGGCAGCCGTCGCAACACGTCTATGGAACGCCGCACTAATGGCAAACCCGATAATTCTTATCATTAGTTTGTTGGCTATGGCCGTGGCCGCGATTATGGGGTATAATTCTGCAATGGACGACGCTACCGAAAAAACGGACGCATGGACCGAAGCCTCCAAGGAAGCGGCGAAACAGTACGGAGAGCAGAAAGGCAAAATTCAAGCCTTGATAATGGTCGCCGAGAATGAAAATTTGTCGCTCGAACGTCGTAAAAAGGCCGTTGCAGAACTGAACCGTATTATTCCGAACTATAACGCACAAATAGACGCTACCACCGGCAAATATAAAGCGTCTAAACAAGCCCTCGACGCTTATCTTATTTCACTGGAGAAGGAGATGCGTTATAAAGCCAATGAATCAAAAATGCGCGAACTGGTGGCAGCCGCCGAAGAAGCCCGCGACGCTTACGATGAAGCAGAAATCGCCGCAGCAAAAGCCGGGCGCACCACGCGCAACTGGCTCGGTTTTGTATATCCTTCCGACGCTCAAAAAAATGCAAACAGTAAAAAAAGCCTATGGAAGAAGGCCGAAGATGATTTACAAGCATTTCAAGGCCGTATGAAAAAGGCTATCGAGGACGGAACGATTACGCCACCGGAGATAACCGAAGAGATAGAAACCGTAAATACCGGCCTCGACAATACTAACAAAACAGCTTCCGAAACCGTCACCCGACTGAAGGAAATTAACACCGAGTTAAAACGCCTCCGTAAAATGGACCCGGAGAGTGACGAAGAACTCGACCGTATTCAAAAGCGTATAAAGCTCCTTCAGGAAGAAAAAAAGGAACTGCTCGGAAAAGCCAAGGCCAAACGTACCCCCGGCACATATAAGGAGGATTCTCTCGACCAAGTAACCGCGCCGGTTGACGACGCACACCAACGCCGATTACTGGAGATAAATAAACAGGACTTAACCGAAACGGAGCGCACGATCGCGAAGAATCAAGAATTGATAAGATACTGTTTTGAACTTAATAACGCACTCGAAACACTCCGCGCCAACACTGACAGCACCCACACTAAAACCCTCGACGCTATCACCGCCGAGCAGAATAAACTCGCCGCGCAATCACTCACAGCCCAAAAGGCTATAAATACGGCAATGGTGAAACAGGATTCAGAGGACTACAAGCAAAGGAAAACAGCCGCCGAAGCGTTTTATAAACAGCAATCCGATTTAATTCGCGCCTCTGTTATCAACGACGCTGATTTACAGGAAGCCGCGAACGTGTACCTTCTTGACCTCGACCGCCAGAACCACGCCGACCAACTTAAAGAGCTGCAACAGTATTACGATAAAGTTGCAGCCGCCGACTATTATACCAAGGACGAAAAAACAAAACTCCTTCAGCAACTCGGCAAGGATATAAGGAGCGTTCAAAGTCAGATTCTCACAGATACCGGCAAATTTACCGAACTCATGCGAGAGGCTACGACCGACACAACGAGCAAAGAAGGTATTACCGCAAGTTTCGACCGCCAGCGTAGCGCAATGATTCTTTATTACGAGGCTCTGAAAGACGCTGAAGGAGTAAGCGCGGAGGAGATTGTAGCACTCGAAACGGAGAAACAACGCCGTATCGCCGCCCTTAATTACCAGTATCAAGAGCAGATGTGGCAGCTTCAGGAACTTGTCGGGCTATCATGGGCCGACGAGTACGAACGCGAACTCGCCCAACTCGAAAATTACCACCGTCAGGGCCTTATCTCAACTAAGGACTACGAAAAGAAAAAATTACAGTTAGGCGTTACCAACGCTAAAAAGTATTTCGATTATTACGCCAATCTTTCCGGCTCGATGTTCTCGGCCATACAAGATGCTGAAATCGCGCAGAGTGACGCGAAATATGATGTCTTGATACAACAGGCAAAGAATAACGGAGAGGACACTGCAGCCCTCGAAGAAGAAAAGGAAAACAAGAAACTCGAAATACAAAAGAAATACGCCGATGTTGATTTTGCGATTAAAATCTCCACGATTATAGGAAATACCGCCGTCGCCATAATGCAGGCTTTCGCGCAGCTCGGCCCGATTGGTGGAGCTATAGCCGCCGCCATGTTGACTGCTACCGGCGTGGCCCAAGTAGTGAGCGCAAAAGCCGAACGCGACAAAATCAAGAATATGCAGCCGAGCAATACCGCCGGCAGCTCCGGCACCGTTGCCGCTCCGGCCAAGGCTGAACGAGTGCTATCCGGCTACTCTGACGGCGGATATACAGGCGACGGTGACCGCTACGAGGTTGCGGGTGTCGTTCATCGCGGCGAGTACGTCGTGCCGAAGCCTATTATGGACAACCCTCGCGTAGTTGACGCGGTGGGTACAATCGAGGCGATACGCCGTAATAAAATCCTCGGTTCAGGTATGGCCGCCGCTCCTTCCGCCGGTTACGCCGACGGAGGTTATACCGTCCCGGCTCCCTCGTTGAGCATGGAGGAATTTACAAAGGCCGTTCAGGAGTTCCGGGCGGCAACAAAGGCAATCCGGGCATATATCGTTTACAAGGACATAGAGGACGCGAAGGAAACGATGGACCGCGCCCGCGCTCCGTTCACCAGAAACAAAAAGTAATTACCGCTATGATAAAAATACTTATCAAAGGGGAAGCTCTCGACCTCCCCGAAGGTTTCAGCATGGCCGTTGAAGATACCAACCCGATATTTAACGACCAAGGCAGCCAATCAATACCGGCCACCGTTCCACCGACGAGGCGTAACAACCGACTGACCGGCCACGTTGTCCGAGTTGACAACGCCGAGAATCCGAACGAGCCGGAGCGGACTTGTATCATAGAGAACGGCGCGTACCAACGTCGCGGCACACTGAATTACACAAGCGCAAACAGCCGCGACGGTATAACCTTTAACGTCGGGTTCGACAACTCCACGGCCTACGAAAAATGGAAAAATAAGAAACTGACCGAACTTTCGACACTCCCCATGTGGCGACACTCATCGCTTGCCGTCCTGATGTCGGAACTTAACGAGATATATCACAACGCTGACCCGAAAACCAACCCTTTGGCGGTTTTCCCTATTGTTACCGCTATCGACAAAGAAGGATGGCTCGAAACATATTCTATTATCGACCCCGAAAAGGTCGAAATATTGAATATGTGGACGCGCACCGCAATGCAATACAAAGCGTTAAGAAGCGTCGATAAGGTGACAAGGACAATCAACGGAACAGTTACGGAGGTTTCAGTTCCGGAAAACTACGGGTTCACGCCATTTGTAAGGGTGTGGCGTGTTCTGGAGTTGATATTTTCCGATTTAGGTATGTCAATCGCTGCGAATCCGTTCAAGACTGATAACGACCTCGCCCGGCTTGTCGTGCTGAATAATTGCGCTGATTCCTGTTGTCAGAAAGATGTTAATTATATCGACCTCATGCCGGACGTGACGGTCGAGGCGTTCATGGCCGCCCTCTGGGCGCGTTTCGGCCTCGTCTATCATGTCGATTTCAGCACTTGCCGCGTAACTATGGCCTTTATCGGCGACATAATCAACAAACCGGCTCAAAAGGATTTAAGTAATATAATATCCGAGCCGCCCGTGGTGAACTACGACAAGGGGAAATATATCAAGTTATCCGCCTCCACCTCGATAGATTGCGCCGAGCCGGAAACGGAGAGATTCGAGGACTTTTTTAAGAATTTCGATTCCTCTCAAATCGGTGATTCAGTTGTCGAAAATGAAAATATAAGTTTTACTTTTAACCGAAAAACGGCGGTATGGTCGAGATATGATAAAGTAAACAGGAAATCGAAGGAAGGTTCTACCAGCTTTTTTAATTGGGACCCGAAAACGCCCGGAGTAGAGGCTGAAGAAATCACATCGGACGACGAATTTGTGCCGCTGGCTCATGTCCAGATACGAAAAACCGCTTACGGAACTTACGGCGATTTTGCCGACGACGTACCTTTTTATCTGAAGGGTATGCGTCACAACCACAGTTATATTAAAGGTTCTGACGGACCGGAGGGTGGAGATACGCCGCTGGCGTTTATGTTCGCTTTTACCGGAATTGAAACGAGCTACGACAGTACAGAAGGCCGGTTCGCGTCAGTGACAGGCGACACGTTCAAGGACGGAAAGCAGCACACAACCTCCCTACTGTTTCAGTATAAAGGCGGCCTGTTCGATAAGTATTGGCGGCAGTATGATGAAATTTTGAGGCATGGAGCGCGAACGATTGAAATTAAAGGCCGCCTAAAGCTGCAAGAGATTCAGCAGCTCGATATGTTCCGCCCGGTAATGTTCAAGGGTGTGCGCTGCCTGATTGATACCGTTAACTATTCTTTGCCCGGTGGTAAAGAGATTGCCGTGGAAATCAAGTTACGGACAATTCAAACGCAAGGAACGTACAACATCGCCACTGAACAGAATATACCGAATTTTACTTTGTTAGATACCGACTATTACTGGAAATACGTTTCGGACACCCTTCAGACGGTTTATAACTCAACCGAGAGCAAAAACGCCGCAATCAAGGCGTGGAAAAATGCTAACCCGGACTATCAAGCACCAAATATTTACACATGGCCCGGCCTTGCCATGCCTGTAACTGTGCAGAAAACCGGCTTAACGTGGGAATCCGACCCGTACAACGCGGACGGTACTTGTAATATGGAGGGAGCGACCAGAACGCGCCAGTACCAGGCCCGCGCCACCTACGAAATATGGGAACTGTACGACGTTTCAGAAGGCGACCCGGACCATTACGAAACGGAGCCGGGCGAAATCCCGTTAGGACAAATCACTATTAGAATCACCTATACCGTAACGCTCGTAAGTGCGCATCGTTAGTCCTTTGCCCTCCGTGGCAATTCAATGAAATTTGCAATCATGGAAGCCAATAACATAACAGCAGCCCCACAAGCGGCAGACGTTAACGCCCTCTACGAAGTGTGGCGTGAAACGAATGTGGGGAATAAGGAACAGTTTTACAAGTTCCTGACAACACCCAGTACCGAGCGCGACGAGTTTATTAACGCTCACCCCGTTGAAATCTCCTTCACCGGTTCTATACTCATGGTTACGGCCAAACCTTAAACCCGCTTACAATGGATTCAAATGTAAAAAAGGGTATCGCCTTTTCAAAAAATCCGATATTGCTACGCAGCAGCTTGACGGTTGACGACTACAATCCTATTACCGGGATTCCGTTCACCGTCTATGCCAGCGGCATGAACCAACGCTATGTGGGTCGTTATAACCAGCCCTTTAGCGTCAATATCTCCGAGATTGTGGACGCATACGCCTACACTATCGGCGAACCGATAATGTCGTACCACATAAACGGAGTTCGTGAGGTCGAGGACAACGGCACGATTTCCGAACGCAAAATTTACGTTGATATTACCGAGGATAATCTGGACGAATGGGAGTGCCTTATTATCGCCGGAGGCGTTTCGCGTCAGAATTACCGACGTTATGCCAGAATGAAAACCGACGCTTTCGAGGCCCGTTTTCTCAACAACGCCAATAACTTTTTTATGACAACCCGAACCGCAGGGTGGCGCATAGTGATGAAGGAAACGGAACTTTATCCGCTCTATTTCATAAGTCTGGAGAGATTTCTGTATATGACCGTTGTAGAACGAACGACGGGCAAAACTCTAATACAAGACGGGAATTTCGACAACGGTATTTTTGCGCTTGATATTGACGCGCTACGAAAACAGTTTTTCGATGAATACGGAGTTTTGTCGAATAGTTTCGACATATACAAGGGCGACCCCTCGCAATACTCTTGCAGCATAGTAATTGAGCGGAGCGACCCGGCACGGGAACGCTACCGCCTGAAATTCCGCAATTCTCTCGGTGTATTCGAGATTATCGAACTTGCCGGAGAACTTACCATTACACCCGATTACGCCGCAGCCGATGAAGCAAGATTCAGCAGATACGACGCTGAAACCGACGATTTCACCGCCGACCGCGAACGTATCACACGCCCCCAATCGCTAACAATCGAAACCGGAGTTATGCGGGCTGATACCGTCCGTTTCCTCATGGATATGATAGGCAGCGAGGAGGTTTATTTGCTCGACCTCTCGGAACTCCCGGTTAAAGTTATACCCTCTATCGAGGAACTCAAATACAAGCCGCGTCCGGAAACGCCCCAAAAATTCACCGTCAAGTTGCAAATGGCGGAAGATGAAACCAACATCATGCAAGACATCATCGACGGAACGGAAGGCCGCAAACCGCGAGTATTCTCGAAGCAGTTCAGCAAACAATTTAATTAACTCATTATCACAATGGCAGACACGACACAACAGTTTATTGATAACCTTATAACGGTTATCTGGAACGCCGAGGACCCCGAAAGCGTTACAAACGAGATGGTCGCCCGTGTGTTCGATTTTCTCAATAAGGGTTATAAAGACCTTTTGACGAATAACTCGGCGGTAGCAACCGAGAAAGCCGAACGACAGGCAGCCGACGCGGCTCTGCAACGCACTATCGACACGCTTCAGCTCGCTCTCCAGACGGTGACGCGAACAGCTTCAGACGCGCAGACGGCCGCAGCCACTAACCGAACGGCAATTAACAACCTTCTCGGCAAGAACGCCTCGACGGCAATCGAGAATTTTAACGAAATTATCACCTTCCTGAATGGTGTGACGGATTCGGACAGCCTTGTGGCGTTGCTCTCGGCTATCGACGAGCGTATCACCGAAAACGCCAAGAAAATACGCGAACAAGGCTATTCGATTAGTGACCTTCAGTATAAAACCGAACTCCTCGAAGCCGGTTTCAAGGTTGAAGATAACGGCTACAATCTGAACGCGCTCACCGAAGCGGGATTCTATTTTCTGGAAGGCCCGACCGATGAAATTCTTATTGTTTACCGTTATGCCGGTCCGAACGCCGTAGGAAAACCGACAACGTACCACTTTGTTCAATATCTGTTTACCGCCGGAGGCTTGAAATTCCGCAACGGTAAAGCCGCAGACTTGACAGCGGCGGCAGATTGGGAGGATTGGCAGGGCGTAGGCCAAAAGGGCGCGGGTAATCTTATTAACGTGACGGAACTCGTTCCGCCCGAAAACGGATTCTATGACCTTCAGGCCGCTATCGAGGCAGTTCCGGCCACTCACCGCGCTCTCGGTCGCTGGATAACCTACCGCCTCGGCACAGGCGACTGGGAAACGAAGCAGTTCAAAGGCTCGACGCTCACCCAGTGGGAAAAGGCAGAGAGCTGGGAGGACACCGGCGGGAAGGGTACAATTACCGGGATTAAACTCAATAACACCCCCGTAAACCCCGACGCTGAAGGTATCGTAAATATCACCGTTGACGAGCTGGAGGTGGACGAAACTCTAAACGACAAGTCAACCAACCCGGTACAAAACAACGTAATTACGCAAGCAATTACCGACCTTCAGGGTAAAACAGTCGCCGACCTCGACGCTACGATGAACGACGAGGGAACGGAGATTCACCTCGCAATCATCAACGACCAGCGTCAAGAGATTGCCGGGTGTGATATTCCCGTAAGTACAGGCGGAAGCGGTGAAACCGGGGCTACCGCTAAAATCATACTTTCCGCCTCGGTTGATAACGATACAATCCGCGAGGGTAGCCCCGTGAAACTCCTTTACCGATACGACCACCAGTATCTCGGAGGCGACCAAGGCGGAGAATCGACCGGCCAACGCGCCGACATCGAAATTACTGTCAAGAATGGCGCGGTTACTACTTTTACGACCACTCTCAACGACGTGGCCGCAGGTGATTACGAACTCGACATAACAAGTTACGTCCGAAGCGGAACAACCGACATCACGGTTAAAGCCTCGGTAATCGACCCGGAAACAGGAGCCACGCGCACCCGTCAGGCTACCGCCCGCGTCAAGGCTATGACGCTGACCCTTTCAAGTGCCTACTCATTGGCGAACTCTATCGCCGGAGGCGGTTACGGCCCATACGATACCGTTGCGATTCCTTTCACTGTGTCGGGTTCCGGCCGCAAGACCATAACCCTATATCTCGACGGAGAGGCATACGACACAAAGGAGGTAACGAAATCCGGCAAAACGAACGGCAGCTTTACCGTTCCGTTGTCGGGGCTTACTGTCGGACGGCACAACATTCAGATGGTCGCCGAACTCGAAGCCTCGGACACTCTTACACTCCGTTCGGAATCTATTTTTATCGACCTTCTGAAGAAACCGGCAACCGGTTATGCTCCGGCTCCGTTTATCGGTACGATGATTATCTTCGCCGACGGGCGGATTTTCGAGAATAACGATTACCTCACTCCAACGCTGGAAATCGGTCAGTTTGAACGCCTTGATTTTGATTTTGTGGTGTTCGACCCTGATACCACTCCGGCAAGCATGGACGTATATCACGACGGAGTGGTTATGCAGTCTATCACAGCCCCGCGCACCGTTCAGCGGTACACTAACCGTTTCACCGCTCCCGGAACGGAGGCGATGAAATTCAAAACAGGCGAAACCGATTACCTCTTTAACATCGAGGTAGTAGAATCCGACATTGATTTAATTGAGGTTACGGATTCCCTTCGTGTAAGGTTGTCCGCAGCCGGACGCAGTAACGCCGAGGGGAATCCGGGCGTTTGGGAATTTGAAGGTATAACGACCGATTTCCACGGTTTCGACTGGAGCAACAACGGATGGACAGGCGACGCGCTTTTACTTACAAACGGTGCAAGTATCACAATTAACGATACCCCGTTTGCAAAAGACGCGACAGCGACAGGCTTCACCGTGGAGGCGGAACTGATGTGTTCCAACGTGTCAGACCGTAACGGCGTTGTTATGTCGTGTTTCGCCGACGGCGTGGGTCTTGAAATGACTACCGAACAGGCTCGTATGGTTGTTTCAGGCGGTCAGGAACTTGAAACGAAATTCGCCCCGGATATTCCGATTAAAATAGCGTTCGTGGTTGAGAGCAAAAACGAAAACCGCCTTTTACATCTGTATGTTAACGGTATTCGCGACCGCTCACTCCAGTACCAGGCCGCCGCCTCGCTCATGCAGATAAACCCGGCTAAAATTACCGTAAGTTCTGACGCGGCAGACGTGGAACTCCGTAACGTGCGCATATACGACCGCGCCCTCTCTGATGATGAAATGTTGTCTAACTTTATGGTTGACCGCTCGACGGCTGACGAAATGGTTATACTGTTCCAGAAAAACGACATTCTCAACGACGAGGACGCGGTGGACATCGACAAACTCCGCGCACAGGGTAAAGGCTGTATGCGCATTGTCGGCGATGTTGACCTTGTTAACCAGACGAATAACAAGAAATTCGAGGTTACGGTTGATATATACTTTTATTCGCCCTACGGCAAGGAATACGATTTCGTTGCCCGTAATGTAGGTTTGCGAATACAGGGTACCAGTTCGACGACATACCCGCGTAAAAACTACCGTATCTATTTACTCCGAGAGCAATACGGTTGCACTCTGGAGGTTAACGGAGTTCCGGTTCCGGATATGACTTACAGTTTCAAGCCGGGGGCGCGTCCTGTATCAATCTTCTGTCTGAAGGCGGATTTTTCGGATTCGTCGAGTACGCACAACACCGGCGGCGTTCGTATAGTTAACGATATTTTCCGCCGCTGTGGCTGGCTCACACCCCCGCAAGCTGCCTATAAAGGTGACTACGATGTGCGCGTGGGCGTTGACGGTTTCCCGATAAACCTTTTCTACGACAACAACGGCGAGGGAGTGGCGAAATTCCTCGGTAAATACAATTTCAACAACGAGAAATCGGAATCGCACCAAGTTTACGGGTTCGAGGGTATCGAAGGTTTCAACGATGAAGCAGCCCTCGGCGGTGAACGTAATCGCTGTATCTGTGTCGAGTTCCTGAACAACTCGGCGGCTCTCTGTCTGTTCGGCACGGCTGACATGACGAATTTCGATGATGAATTGGAGTTCCGATTTAAGGCCGACACCAAATGGGCAGACGCTCACGAGGACGACAAAGCGGCAGTTATACGCTTATGGTCGTGGATTCAGAGTTGTAAGGGCAATCCGTCGAAATTCCTCCGCGAATATACGCAGTATTTCGCCAATGAAGCCCCGTTCGCATGGTACGCGCTGACGAACTATTTCATGGCGGTGGATAACCGCGCGAAAAACATGATGTTCGCAACGTGGGATGGCCTTATATGGTACATTTTGCCCTACGATATGGATACGCTTTTCGGCGAACGAAACGATTCGTACCTGAAATTCGATTACATGATTGATTTCGATACCGTGGACGAGAGCCAAGGCGCGTACTGTTTCGCCGGACATGATTCGGTACTCTGGGAACTCGTTCGCGGTTGCCCCGAAAAACTCGCCGAGGTTGCCCGTTCTATCCGTTCGGTGATGTCAACGGAGTACGTTCTGGACGTGTTCAACAACCAATTTATGGGCGAATGGTGCGAACGTATCTACAATAAGGACGGAGAATATAAATATATTCTTCCGCTCATCGAAGAAGGGCGCGACTATCTCTACGCCCTTCAGGGTTCGCGCTACGCTCATCGTACCTATACAATCGTTAACCGCTTCAACCTTCTGGATTCGGAGTATTGCGCCGGCACATACCGCGACGACGCGTTCCCGGTGTATTTCTCGTATAACTTTGCGGCGAATCCTCGCAACGTGAAGATAACGGCGGCGGAAAGATTTTGTTTCGGCTATGGCTACACCAACGGCGACCCCACGGTTTCTGGCCTCCGTGCAAATGGCCAAGGTGACGAAATAACTCTTACCTTCAAACAAAATCTTATCATCAACGACCCGCAGAACATTTACGGGGCCTCTCGTATTCAGTCGCTCAACCTTACGGACATAAGTCACGCTATTGTCGGAACGCTTAACCTTAACAAGTGTATTCGCCTCCGCAATCTTGACGCTTCTTGCTCGACTGGGCAGAAGGCTCTCACAGGCCTGATTCTCGAAAATTGCCGGAACCTCCGTTCTCTTGATGTTAACGGACTGAACGGCCTTACCTCTCTGAATCTGGCCGAAAATCGTAAACTCGAAACTCTCGACGCGGCAGATACGCAGCTTACAAACGTGATATTCGCACAAGGCGGAACGATGTCAACGGCAAAGTTACCGGCCTCGCTCCAGACGCTCGAATTACGATACCTTCAGAACCTCGCGCCCGACGCGCTGACCTTCTCCGGAACTCCGGCGGTTACTCGCCTTGTCGTTGATAACTGTCCGCTGATTGACTGGCAGACCCTTCTCAACCGTTGCCCCTCTACGACCTACCTCCGTGTTACGGGCATAGACGAGAGCGGTCGCGGTGAACTCCTCCGCAAGTTCCTGACGATGAAGGGTGTCGATGAAAACGGTAACAACGTGACGACTTGCCGCCTCGTAGGTACTTACCAACTCACGAAATACCTCGAAGAATCGGAGTTCAACGAGTTACAGGCCCATTTCCCCGAACTGAACATAAAGCAGCCGGAATGGACGGTTATCAAGTACGACGAAACGGTGTCAGATTCAAAAAATATCTCAAACCTCGATAACGAAACGGGCTACGACTACGACAACACTTTCAAACCGTCGGCGCACGTCGCCGCTATCATGGCGAAGCGTCACCGCGTAATGGCTAAATATGTAGCGTCCGGCAAAATGCTCGTTTGTCCGCTTGACGATACCGATAGCCGCCGTTATCATGACGGCACGGAGGCCAATACACAAGGTTTCAACCACCCGACGAAGGCCGACGAAGGCGATTTCATGATGTACGAGCCTGACCGTTGGTGCAAGGGTATCGACGATTTTATTAACCGTTGCCATTACCACTGCTTCAGCTCTCTGAAGGCTGTAACGCAGCCGGAGGGCCGTAAACTTTACCCGGAAGATATGGAGTTGCACGACCGCGCAGCTTGCCGAGTGGCGACCACATACACCACCTTCGACGACTGCCTCGCGGTTTACGATGATTACCGCGTATATGTTGCCCCGGTGAAGGGTTACAAGCAAGCACGATGGCCGGCCGTGAACTCATCGGTTTACGGCGCGGTGTTCCTCGACGCAGACAACAACGTGGTGGGTCGTGCCGCAGCCAATAGCGGACGAATGACCGAAGGCTCTTACCTGTTTACCTCCGTTCCGGCCAACGCTGAAAAAATCGCTTTCACTTGCCGCGCCGACGCTCCTTTCTCCTTCGTGTGGCTTACCACCTCGCCGGAGATTCACGCTATCGAGCCGGACGCTTGGCGAACCGGCCAATGGCTTGCCGGTGTTGTGAAAGCATATTACGGTAATTTGCAGATTCGCAGTATTACGGGCGTTTCGGCAACCGTCAGCGTATCACAATCGCAGTTCGTTGATTACTGCCGCAGACGTGGCGAGGGATTCACCCCGATAACGTACCCCATGCACCGCGACATCGCTTGTTTGTTCTGGGCCAACTATGGCGACCGTGACAGTTCAGGCGTGTGCGGATATGGCTCCGGCTCAAATACTACCGTTCAAGGCTTGACCGCCTTCCTCGGCATGAAGGACACCATAGCGAACCCGGCTAATGCTATCGGTGCGGCCGGAGGCTGGTATTACGACGATACGCAGACGTTACGAAATGCGACATCTATCAACGCCATAGGTTACGAAAATCTTTGGGGCAATGTCGCAGAATGGATGGGCGGAGTTACCTCCGATTACTACGTTTGGAAATTTACCGAGTACGGAACCGGTGAAGAAAGAACCGTCAAGAGTGGCACAATCTCCGATTCATGGATTACCGAATTACATAACGGTCGTTTCATGGACGTGGTGCCGGTGTTGCTCAACGCCACAGAAACAACCCACTACGGCGACAAATTCTGGTGTTCCAACTCGTCGGCCCGTGTGGTGTGCCGCTCCAGCAACAACGCCAGCTCGGACGCCGGTGTTTCGTACTCGTACGCGGTCTACGATTCATCGTACACGGTCGCGTGGAGCGGGTCGCGCCTTGCCTTCATCGGTGAAATCGAATATACGTTAAACGTCGCGGCCTTCTTGGAGGCCGAGGCCATAGCCTAACCGAATAAACTTGAACGTATGATGTTAAACGATACACGAGGGCGCAGCCCTCCCACAGCAGAGCAGCCCCCGAAATGGTAGATTTCCCCAATCGTCGTCGGCCCGTGTGGTGTACCGCTCCAACAACAACGCCAACTCGAACGCCGGTGTTTCGTACACGAACGCGAACAACGATTCATCGAACACGAACGCGTGGAGCGGGTCGCGCCTTGCACTCAAAGCGTTAATTTGCCAAAATCGAAAATATATAGCCCTCCGACATCGGCGACGTGTCGCCACCGTCGAGGCAGGGGAGAGAGCCACGGCACAGCCGCCCACAGGACGGAACGCCGAAACATCACGCGCAGGGGTGGAGTTTAGTAGGGCCAGCAATGGCAGCCGAATAACTTAGGCCCCAGAAAAATGAAGGCAAAACAAACAACATGAAACGTATAAAGGATTCCGAAATAATTCCGCTGATTGTCGCCTCGTCCAATATCCGGGAATCAATCGACGCCGTACTCCGAGGAACTGCCCGAAAGCAGTCTAAACAGGGGCGCGAGATTCTTGCGCATATCGACGGGATAGAGGCATGGCTGGCCGCTGAAATATCGGCGGGCGTGTTTCGCCTTACCTCCTACGGAGAGGAGATAATTACCGAAGGAGGGAAGAAACGACGGATTCAATTCCTTTACTCGTATTATGAAAAAATGGGTATTCATGCAATAATGAATATCGTCGAGGAACTGACGTTCAAAAAGTTGATACGAACCACCGGGGCATCGCTGAAAAACCGGGGTACGCACGACCTTCTGAAGCTTATACGCCGCGACCTCGAATTATACCCCGATGAAATACAATATGTTTACGAGGACGATATTACGAAATTCTACGAAAGCATATTGCAGGACATCATGATGGACACGTTACGCCGCATATTCAAAGGGCCTATAATCCTCACCCTTCTGGAACGGTTTGTGCGTTTCCTTATCCGTGGGCTATCTATCGGATTGCGCAGCTCACAACATTTCGGCAACCTCCTTTTATCGGTATGGCTCGACCACCACGTTAAGGACGAACACCGTTTCAGATTCTATTATCGTTATTGCGACGATAAGAGGGGATTAGGTCCCGACAAACCGACACTTTGGAAATTGAGCGGTATCGTTCACGAACAGGTCGAGGGCATAGGGCTGAAGGTGAAAGCGAATGAACGTATTTACCCGGTTTCACAGGGTATCGACTTTATCGGATATGACATTTTCAAGGATTATACTCGTATTCGGAAGCGCAACAAGAAGAAGGCAGCCCGTCGCCTCCACAAAATAAAAAGCAAACGCCGACGCGCTGAAATACTCGCGTCGTTTTACTCGCTCTGCAAACACGCAGACGCTAAACATCTATTTTACAAAATAACAGGCTTAAAAATGGCTGATTACTCAAATCTTAAATCGTTGGCCGACCTCGGTATCTCGACATCGCCGGGAGTGCGTCGGAACGGTCAGAAAAATTTTACTTGCCGCGAGGTCACTCTTAACGCGCTCGTAGGCTCGACGCTTTGTATTCTGGATTTTCAAACAGGCGTTTCGACAAAGTGGTCGCGTAGAGAACACAAGGAAGCGGTGGCCAACGGTGACACGGAGGCAAAGGAGAAAACGAAATATCTCGTTTGCGCCCGTCTTATCGTCCCGAACCGGGCGCAGCTTGCGGCCTGTAACTTACCCCTGAAGAAGGGCGACGTGGTTAAATTCTTTACCGGCTATCCTGATATGTGCGATATATGCGACGCGCTGAAAGATAAGGAACTACTGGGCGAGAATAAGGTGACTATGGCGCGTAACGCACAGGGCAATTTTACCGAATATCTTTTCACTTAACAATATATCGACATGAAAACGAGAGAAATATCATGTTCCGAGGTGCTTGCGCCTATCGAGTGCATAAACCCACGCCGCGACCGCTGGGCGGTGCGCTGGAATCACCACCGCGACGAGGAGCGCGGATGGCTGGCCGTTGAAATGATTACCGACGGCCGTCCGACTGTTGACGAGATACGCGACGCAGTGGCGGAGTATTTCGACGCACAGACCCAGAACCGAATCGCTAATACGTTCTTTTGGAATGGACGGAAGGTAAGGCTGACAGACGCGGCACAGCGCAATTTTCTGTTTGCGGTGTACTCGCTCGATAAGACCGGCGAAATCGACCGCGCCCCGTTCATCGGACTGCTGGAGGCTGATACGGACGCAGCCGCAGCCGACGAACTGGGCGATATGGTCGCAGCCATGTGGACGCACATCAAAGAGTGCCGAGCCGCAGGAATCGAAGCGAAAAACGCCGTCGATTACTCCCAATACGAGTTATAACATATCGTCGAAGGCAGACACCCCGGCGACGCGGTTTTCTTTCATTATGTGGGCGTATATCATGGTGGTTGTTACCGAGGTATGCCCCAAGAGTTTTGAAAGAGTGCCAAGGTCGCCGGAGTTCTTTTTGTAGTAAAGGGTGGCGAAGGTGTGCCGGGCAGCTTTCGCGCTGACCGCTTTTTCGATACCTTCACGTTTACAGATTCTTTTTATTATTCTGTTGAACGCCTGGTCCGTCGGCAATTTCCTGAACAGATTGCCACGATACCGTCCGTCGCGGTAGTATTCGGCCAATTCAGCCGCCGGACGCGATAGCGGCATATTTACGCGCGTGCGTGTCTTGATTCTCTGGTAATGGATTTCGCCGCCGCTTATCTGCTCTATCTGCAACGCTCTGGCGTCGGATATGTGCATGGCCGTGAATGTCATAAACAGGAAGAAGCGAAGCACGTCCTGTTCTCCTTCGTCAAGAATGGCGGAGCGATAGAGGCTTGTCAGTTTGTTTAATTCCTGTTCGGTAAGAAATATAACAGCAGGGTCGGCGGCCGGAACCCGATACACCTCGAACGGGTTAACCTTCACTTTCCCGGCTCTCATAGCCGCATAATAGTGCATACGGATAACGCACATATTTTTGCGTATTGTTCCGGCGTTGTTATTGTGCTTATCTCGGAGGTGGGCGGCATATACGCGCAGCCATTCGGGCGTTATCTCGGCTATCTGGAGCCGTGGGTTATAGTGCTGGAGTTTCGTTAACGCCGCTTTGTGGTGCCGGATTGTTTCGGGCTGCATGGCCGTGCGCAGCTCGTCGAGGTGCCGGAAGGCGTATTCAAGAAAATTCATCGTTTCACCCGGACGACGGTAGAGCGCGAGAAAACTGTCTTTCGTGAGTGTTTCGCCCGTGAGCCTCGCCCGGACGAGTATGTCCGAGATTTTCGCTTTCGTGTTGGAAATTATAAGGTTCTTATCTTTTACCTCCTGACCGCGCCCCTTGATTCTCTCCGTTACCGGGTCCCATTCCGCACCCGTTACCGCTATATCCAGAGGGAGGCGGATTTTTATACGCTCGATGTTTAACACCGCATACAGAGCGGCGCGGCCGTCCGCTCTTTCGCTCTCATTTCGCCGCTTGATTGTTACTTTCGCCATTTTGGGTGTGCCAACTTTTGTGACGACATTTTTTGTAACGCTCTGATTTTGAGCCTACATTTGTGCCGACATTGTTTGAAAATTGACTACCGACGGGGCGTAAGTAATCCGCTGATAATCTGCTATATAAGCAAAAAACCCGACCGAAGTCGAGTTTTTTCGTGGTGCCACCAG
>CAJTRC010000036.1 GCA_910578365.1 uncultured Muribaculaceae bacterium | reverse complement strand
TTGAATTAATGGATTTTTAAAGTTACCCCCGCCTTGGCGTCTCTTTTGCTGAATTGCTAAAATTCATCAGTCACGTAGCTCGCTACGCTCCTTCTTCATTTATAGCAATTTAGCTAAAAGATACGCCACCGGGAATTTAATATTTATTATTAAACACCCTCTAAGCCAACTATAATCCGTCAAACACCGATTGCCGAAGCGCCGGAGCGAAGCAATCGAAAAATTGTCCATGAAAAAACTTATATTTTCGGCTATGACGCTATGCGCCATGGCCGCACCGGCCCAGCGCATTGCCGTGCTGAGCGATATACATGTCAGCCCCGACAACCGCGCCGACAGCGTAATACGCCATGCTGTCGATGAAATAAACAACGACCGGTTCGACCTGGTGATAGTCAGCGGCGACCTTACAAACGAGGGCTCTGACGCCGAACTGCACAATATCCACAACATACTCTCAGGCATAAAACACCCGATGACAGTGATTCCGGGCAACCACGAGAACAACTGGAGCCAGAGTGCCGGCAAAACTTTCACCGACCTCTGGGGCAACGACCGGTTCGTCACCACCATAGGCGACCTGTCGGTGGTAGGCATCAACTGCGGCCCGTACATGAAAATGGGCGACGGACACATAAAACAAGAAGACCTGCATTGGCTGCGGCATACCCTCGACAGCGTATGCGCCGCCCCCGACCGCAAAGTGCTGTCAATAAACCACTACCCGATTCGCGAAAACGACCTCGACAACTACGCCGACTATGCCTCGCTGCTGCAGGACTATCCGGTAATTCTCCACGTCAACGGCCACTACCACCACTGGCGTCCGTACCACGTGGGCGACATCGGCGCGGTAATGGTAAGGGCTCTGGCCATGAAAGACGGCACCGACGGCTACTCGATACTCGAAATCGACCCGCAGTGGATACACGTCTATGATAAAGTACTCGACCGACAGCCGGCGCCAAAATACGCATGGGCCGTAAAGACCGAACACCACCGCATGACAGCCGACAAAGCCGCCGACTTCCATGCCGAAGGCTTCGACATACGCCGTCTGTGGGCCGACAGCGCTTCGGTATTCACCCGCCTTGGCATCGACGACAGCAACATCTACTTCGGCACAAGCACCGGCATGGTAAAAGCTATCGACAAAAACAGCGGCGCCATGCTGTGGCAGACGCACGTCGGAGGCTCGCTGTACAGCCGTCCGGTACCTTTAGGCAACAACCTACTGGCAGTGCCGTACAACAGCGGCCTGCGCATCGTCGACACCTCCGGCGGCAACACCGTCAAGGACTATCCATCGGCCGACGGTCCATACGTAGCCGACGGACTTGCCTGCGGCCGACAATACTTTCAGGGCGGCTACAAGCGCATGGAAGCCCGCGACAGCAAAAGCGGCAAGCTGCGCTGGACCTACTCCGACATGCAGAACTACTGCCAGGCAGCCCCTGTGCTCGACGGCAACGACCTCATTTTCGGCGCCTGGGACACCCGTCTGCGCTGCCTCGACGCCCGCAGCGGCAAGCTCCGCTGGGAGTGGACTAACGGCAAGACCAACAACCTGTTCAGCCCCGGCAACGTTGTCCCCGTGGTAACATCCGATAAAGTGATTATCGTAGCCCCTGACCGCTACATGACAGCCATTGACCGCAGCACAGGTCGCACCATCTGGCGCGATAATTCGCACCGCTACCGCGAGAGTCTTGGCGTAAGTGCCGACGGCAGCCGCGCATACGCCAAGACCATGGATGGCGAACTGGTGGCGGTATCGACCCGGAGCAACGACTTCAGCGAACTATGGACTCTCGATATGCAGCTGGGCTACGATCATGCGCCCTGCATAGTGGCCGAGGTCGACAATGTGGTATATGCCGGCTCGCGCCGCGGACTTCTGACAGCCGTCGATGTAAGCGACGCCGCCGCACCGCGCCTGCTGTGGTCGCTGTCATTAGGCAACAGCGAAATCAACGGCATCGACATCGACCCCGCCGGACAATGTATATACGTCAGCCTTATCGAAGGCTCGGTATGGGCTATCAGGCAGAATATCCCATAAGGCTAAGTATAAACGGAGCCAAAAGGGCGGTAAACAGTCCGTTGAGAGTAAGACCGAGCGACGAAAAGGCGCCGTAGCGATAGCCTTTCTCCATCGCAGCCGAGGTGCCTACCGCATGGGCTGCAGTACCCAGCGATATGCCGGTTGCAATCGGGCTTTTTATATGGCTCATTTTCACCATTCTGAATCCGGCCATGCCACCGAATATGCCGGTGCATATTACCACCGAGGCTGTAAGGGCCGGTATACCGCCCATAGCCGATGAAATTTCTATGGCTATGGGTGTGGTAACCGCTTTTGGAGCCAGCGACATAACTACTTCGCGCGTGGCACCGAGCAACTCGGCCACCAGCACCACCGACACTATGCCCACCACACAGCCGGCCAACTCGGCCAGCAGCAGTGGCAATATCTGCTTCTTTATAGCCTCGAGCTGACGGTACAGCGGCACTCCAAGCGCCACTACCGCCGGCTTGAGCCAGAAATCAATATAACGGCAACTGTCGGAATATGTGCCATAAGATACTCCGCTGAAACTCAGAAAAGCTATCAGCACTACTATCGACACCAGTATGGGATTGAGAAACACAAGACCGGTGCGACTCTGAAGCATACGCGATGCCAGAAACACGGCAAAGGTAAGCGACAGCAGAAATATTTCATTCTCTATAAAGTTCATTGCGATGCGCACTTAGTTTACGGATAAGCTGATGGATTCTGCCTGTGAAAGCAATAATCAGAAATGTACTCACTACCGAAGCGCCTGCTATAGGCAGCCATTGCTCCGAAATAAGCCCGAAGCAGTTCATCACGCCCACACCGGCAGGCACGAAGAAGAACCCGAGATTTTTCACCAGAAAGTCTGAGATTTTGTTTACCCACATTTCGCGGACTACACGTAGTTTCAGTGCCACGGCAAGCAGTATCATTCCTACGATACTCGACGGTATAGGCACACCCGTAAAGTACACAACAAATTCGCCCAGCGCCATAAAAGCGAACAGGACGGCACACTGTAAAATCATAATGCCTTTTCGTTTTTTTAATTCGACCGCAAAGGTACGAAAATTTCGGCAAAATGGCATTACAATCCAAATATTTATCGTTTGCCGGCGGAGGTGAGTCACCTCCGCCGGCTTATAATCACTGCACCAACACTTTGGTGGAGCACACGGTGTTGCCGCTGATGTAGCGGACTACATAGAGGCCGGGAGCATAGCCGTCGAGGTTGAGCGACGATGCGCTTCCAAGCAGTACTCCCTGCAGATTGTAAACCTCGATACCGGTTGCGGCCACCACTGCCGGAGCGTCGGCCGAAGTTGACTCTATGGCAGTAATCTTAAGGTACGACAGATTAAGGCTGAATTCGCCACTGCCCGCAGGCGCACAGGCATTGACCGCAAACAGCACCGATTCGGGCCAGAACGTAGTGTCGCCGTTCTTAGGTTCGTACACAAACTCTACCTGACGCACACCGCTGTCTTTGCCGGCTATACAGTTGCCTGAAATCACCTGCATAAACTTCATGGATTCCCCGGCCTCGGGTGATGCAAAGTTTACCAGACCTGCCGAATAAAGCACATTGGCATCGGCCTCTACCCGGAACTCTGCCATATAGCGTCGGCGAGGAAGCAAATCGAGCGAACCGGTCATAGGGCCGACCAACCATCCGCAGGCAGCGCTCACACCGTCTGCTGCAAAAACCAGACCGTCGGGGCCAGCTGCCCAGCTGTCGTCATAACTGCACCAATTGAAGCCGAAGTCGCCTTCATTCATACCCTTCAGAGTTGGTTCCCAGGGCAGTGGAGTAGTGATAACGGCTTCGCCCACCATTATCTGCTCGGGCATGCATGTCGCGCTCCATACATTGTCGACGCAGGCACTCAGTTCATAAACATTCAGGCCGTAGCCATGACCGTCGGTATGGCCGGGGCCTTCCATGTAGTCGATATACGTGGTGGCGTCGCCGTCGAGCAGAGCAATTTCGCTGCTATTGCGATACACTTTGACAGCGCTCACTTTGCTGCCGTCGGCAAAAGGCTGCCCGTCGGCATATGTGGCAGGAAGATTCCATTTAAGTTCGACGTCAAATTCGGAATTCATGCTCAGAATCAGGTTCGACGGAGCCGCAGGCACATCGTTTGCAGCCATGCCTTGCAAGGCTACAATCAAAATCATACTGAAAGTTAATAGACGTTTTTTCATGGTCATTTAGATGTTTGATGTGATTATATTGTTTGAATAATATCTACTATGTGTGACTAAAATTGCATTTCTTCTTGTAAAACTCGTTTTTACATTCGGTTTCTGCCACTCTGGCGTAAGAAACATTGCATTGCTTCATCCCACCTGCAACAAAGATAAATACTTTTTTTTTGATTTTACAAGCTTTTTTTCGGATATTTCTTCATTACACTATCATATTGCATCATAATACGTAAATCCGCGCATAAAAACACGACTCTTAGCCATAAATACAGCGTAATTTAGGGCATGGTATGTATTTACCATAATTTCCGTATTACCTACCCGAAACAGAAAGCAGCACGGAGATTTCATTTTTTTTGATTATTTTTGCATCAGAAAGTGGATAACGATATGGATAACAAGATAGTCAACATTGATTGCGTGGATGCCTACAACAGGCTGTTCGGGCTTCCTACACGTCACCCTCTGGTTACTGTGGTCGACCTTAACAATGCCCCGGCCATGATAGACAACGTACGTATGCACTATGGCGTGTATGCCTTGTTTTTGAAAAACGGTGTCAACTGCACTCTGAAGTATGGACGCCGCAAGTACGATTATCAGGCCGGTACTGTGGTGAGTTTCTCGCCCGGACAGGTTATTGATGTAGTGATGACCGAAGGCGAGATTTCACACGATGTGCTGGGGGTTCTTTTCCACCCCGACCTCATTTACGGCACACCGCTGGGCGAAAAAATTTCGACATTCGATTTCTTCGACTATTCGCAGATGGAGGCTCTGCATCTGTCCGACGATGAAAGGGCGATTTTTATCAACTGTCTTGCCAATATCGACAAGGAGCTGAACCATCCGGTTGACAGCCATTCGTCGCTGGTCATCTCGGCCAACATTCAGTTGCTGCTGGAGTATCTCAGCCGCTTTTACGACCGCCAGTTCATTACACGCCACAAAGTGAACTCCGAGATTGTAGCGCAGTTCGAACGTATGCTCAAGGAGTACTACGACTCGCCCGACACAAAAGAGGCTATGCCGGCGGTAAGCTATTTTGCCGACAAACTATGCCTTACACCCAAATATCTCAGCGAGCTTGTAAAACGCGAAACAGGCATGACAACAAAGGTGCTGATAACTCAGCACCTTGTAAATGTGGCGAAGCACAGCTTGGCTGTATCAAACGACGATGTGGGCATGATTGCTTACAAGCTCGGATTCCAGTATCCGGCTCACTTCTCGCGGATGTTCCGCCGTCATACCGGCCTGACTCCTTCGGAGTTCCGCCAGAAGATAGTCGAACAGAATTGACAAGCTATTCTTTCCGTTTTTTCCGACTCTTGCAGTTGTCTTTCAGAAGGCATCCGCCGCAGCCGCAACTGCAGTCATCTTTGCGGCGACTGCGGCGTATGACCCAAATTACTGCGGCAAGCACTATCACGCCTACCACTGTCCACTGCAGGTAAATTTCCATCACTTTTTAAACGAGCTCTTAATGTATTTGGCCAGCTGCGATGGTGTGAGCGTGTCGGCAGCCTCGCTGAAATCGAGCCTGAACTCGCAGCCCTCGCGAAAACGACTGCAGCCGTAGGCGGCTCGTCCTTTGAGTATATGCCCCTGACCGCACAGAGGGCAAGCCACCTGCTCGAGTTTTGTAATGCGCGGCGTACGTTTGGCCTTGGGCTTGTCGGTGTTTCCGGCAGCCGCCTTGCTTTTGCCGGCAGTCTTGGCTTTGTCGGCACTATCCACCTCGATACGCGAGTTGCTGTTGTCGCTCAGCACATTCAGCACCACCTGGCCTATAAGTTCCTTCAGTTCGGCTATAAACTCCGATGCCGAATATTCGCCGCGCTCTATGCGCCTCAGCTTGTTTTCCCACAGGCCTGTGAGTTTGGCGCTTTTCAGCAGTTCTTCCTGTATTGTGGCGATAAGCTGTATACCGGCATCCGAAGCCATTATGCTCTTGCCTTTACGGTATATGTAGCGGCGGCGGAACAGGGTTTCGATAATGGCGGCACGTGTCGAGGGGCGTCCTATGCCATTCTCTTTCATAGCCTCACGGAGTGTTTCGTCGTCGACGGTCTTGCCGGCGGTTTCCATGGCCCTCAGCAGCGTGCCTTCGGTATAGTATTTTGGGGGCTGTGTGGTGCGTTTGGCCACCACGGGTGTATGCGGTCCGCTTTCGCCCTCGGTAAAGTCCGGCAGCAGGCCGTTGCCCTCGCCATCCTTTTCGGCATCGCTTTCTGCGGCAGCCTGCCCGGCGTACACATCGCGCCAGCCCGGTTTGACAATCACCTTGCCGTTGACTTTGAATTTTACATCTGCCGCATGGCCCAGTACTGTGGTGGTGTTGAACTCGCAGTCGGGATAAAAAGCTGCTATGAAGCGCTGTGCTATCAGGTGATAGAGTTTCTTTTCATCGCCCACAAGTATCGAGGGCGACTGGCCTGTGGGTATGATGGCGTGGTGGTCGGTGACCTTGCTGTTGTCGAACACTTTCTTGCTCTTGGGTATTTTGGCTGCAAGCACAGGCGCGGTGATGGCGGCATACGGGGTCATACGGCGCAATATATCGGGCACTTTGGGGTAAATGTCGTCCGACAGGTAAGTGGTGTCGACACGCGGATATGTGGTCACTTTCTTTTCATACAAAGACTGGATAAGGCGCAGCGAATCGTCGGCGCTCCAGCCCCAGCGTTTGTTGCACTCTACCTGCAGCGAAGTGAGATCGAAGAGCCTCGGCGGAGCCTCCTTGCCTTTTTTCTGTGTTACAGAGTCAACGGTAAATGGCTCCGAGGCAATGCGTGCGGCAGCTTCGTCGGCCTTGGCTTCATCGGCAAAGCGGTCGCCGGTGGCTGTAAATATCACGTCGCGGTAACTGGTGCGCAGTTCCCAACTGTCCTGCGGCACAAAATTGGCAATTTCGTGGTGGCGGCTCACTATCAGCGCCAGAGTGGGTGTCTGCACCCGACCGACCGACAGCACATTGCCCGGCGACGAGTATTTGAGCGAGTACAGGCGGGTGGCGTTCATGCCCAGAATCCAGTCGCCGATAGCGCGCGACAGGCCTGCGTAGTAGAGGTTGTCGAACTTCTGCTGCGGCTGCAGCTGCTTGAATCCGTCGCGTATCGATTCGTCGGTAAGCGACGAAATCCACAGCCTCTGCACCGGACAGTTTATTTTTGCCTTCTGCATTACCCAGCGCTGAATCAGTTCGCCCTCCTGCCCGGCATCGCCGCAGTTTATCACTTCGTCGGCCTGAGATATGAGAGTTTCGATTACCCGAAACTGGCGTTTAATGCCCTCGTCATCGATTAGTTTAATGCCGAATTTGGGCGGAATCATAGGCAGAGCCGCCAGGCTCCAGCGTTTCCAGTATTCGCTGTAGTCGTGTGGCTCCTTTAGTGTACACAGATGGCCGAAGGTCCATGTCACCTTGTAGTCACCGCCTTCGTAATAGCCGTCGCGCTTTACGTTGGCGCCGATAATCTGGGCAATGTCCTTGGCCACGCTGGGTTTCTCGGTTATGCAGAGCTTCATTCGCAGTCGGGTTGTTTTGCTTCGTTCCAGAGGGCGTTCATTTCATCGAGTGTCATATCGGACAGTTTGCGGCCTGCCTCGGCGACACGTGCCTCAATGTGGTTGAAACGGCGTATGAATTTACGGTTTGTGCGCTCAAGCGCGTTCTCGGGATTGATACCGTACAGGCGGGCGGCGTTGACGATACTGAACAGCAGGTCGCCGAACTCGGCCTCGATATTGTCTTTGTCGCCGTCGGCAATGGCCCGGTCGACTTCGCCGCGCTCTTCGGCCACCTTGTCCCATACCTGCTCGGGGCGCTCCCAGTCGAAGCCTATGTTGGCTGCTTTCTCCTGCACGCGGTATGCCTTGATAAGCGCGGGCAGCGACGCCGGCACTCCTGCCAGCACGGTGCGGTTACCGCCTTTCTCCTGCAGTTTGATTTTCTCCCAGTTCTGCTCTACGTCGTGGCTGTCGCTGACTTCAACGCTGCCGAACACATGCGGATGACGGAAAATGAGTTTGCGGTTGAGGGCGTCGGCTACGTCGGCGATATCGAACTGGCCTTTTTCATCGCCGATTTTTGAATAGAACAGTATGTGCAGCAGCACATCGCCGAGCTCCTTGCGAATTTCGGCGGCATCGTCGTTGAGCAGAGCCTGTGCCAGCTCGTAGGTTTCTTCTATGGTGTTTGCACGCAGGCTCTCGTTGGTCTGCTTTGCGTCCCAGGGGCATTTCACACGCAGTATGTCGAGGGTGTCAATCACACGGCCCAGGGCTTCGATTTTTTCTTCTCTTGTATGTGACATATCTTCAAACCGTAGGGACGCGCCATAGCGCGTCCCTACTTTATGAACTTTATAAATTATGAATTTTATAAACTATTTCGAAGTCTGGTATTTCTCGGCGCCTTCGTTGAGCCACTTCACGAATGCGTCGACGTTTTCGTCGTACACTCGGGCCGGCATCATAGGAGCGCCATCGTTGTTCAGGATTACGTAGTAGGGCTGCGAACTGATACCGAATTTGGTGCGCTGCAGGTAGCTCCACTTCTCGCCCACTGTTTCAATGAGTGTGGGGCTGCCGTTTTCTTCCACTTCGTAGGGCTTGGCCAGGGGGGCCTTGTCGTCGACCATAAGCTTTATAAGCACATAGCCGTTCTCTACTATGTCGCGAACCTCGCCGGTATCGAACACTGCGCCTTCCATCTTGCGGCAGTTCACGCATGCGAAGCCCGAGAAGTCTACCAGCACAGGCAGTTTGTTGTCCTTAGCGTATTTCATACCTTCGTCGTAGTCGTCGAATTCACGGAAGGTACCGCCGTAGAGGTTGAAGTCCTGGGTGGTCAGCGGCGGTGCGAATGCGCTGATGCTCTTGAGCG
This sequence comes from uncultured Muribaculaceae bacterium, assembly GCA_910578365.1. Lineage (GTDB taxonomy): Bacteria > Bacteroidota > Bacteroidia > Bacteroidales > Muribaculaceae > CAG-873. Next base: position 16,761 of record CAJTRC010000036.1, on the reverse strand, counting down.
GAGCGCCCCACAGACCGGGCACAAGGTACATGGCGAACGACAGCGAGATTACCGCCAGGAAGAAGCTGAACACGCCGGTGTGCTCCGATGGCGAGTCGTGACTGAAACGCAGCTTGCCAAGCAGATACATGCCCAGAAGCACAAACAGTACTATCCAGAGGCTCAGGAACACCTCTCGGTCGAGTATATGCCAGCCGTATGCCAGGTCGGCCACCGACAGGAATTTAAGCGAGAGTATAAGTTCTATGAAGCCGAGCACTACTTTTACCGAGTTGAGCCAGCCACCCGACTTGGGCATTTCCTTAAGCAGCGAGGGAAAGAAGGCGAACAGGGCGAAGGGCAACGCCAGACCAAGGGCGAAACCACCCATGCCAAGGGCCGGACCCAGCAGACTGCCCTGCGAGGCGGCCTCTACAAGCAGTGTGCCGATGATGGGGCCTGTGCAGCTGAACGATACCAGCACCAGAGTAAAGGCCATGAAGAAGATACTCAGGGCACCTGTGGTGGCCTCGGCACGCGAGTCCATCTTGTTGCTCCACTTGGAGGGAAGCTTGATGTCGAATGCGCCGAAGAACGATATGGCGAATACCACCAGCAGCGCAAAGAATATAAGGTTGAACACTGCCGAGGTGGCGATGTCGTTGAGTTTGCCGGCTCCGAACAGCAGGGTTATGCCGATACCGAGCACCAGATAAATCACCACAATGCTGACACCGTAGGTGATGGCGTCGCTAATCGACTTGCTGCGTGTACGTCCTTTTTTAAGGAAGAAGCTCATGGTCATAGGAATCATGGGCCATACGCAGGGGGTGAGCAGAGCAAGCAGACCGCCGGCGAAACCGATAAGCAGAATCATCCAGACCGATGCCTGTTCTTCTTCCTCGGCGCTTTGCATCTGCACAGGCTCCCACCAGCCGCTGTTCACAGTTGTGGAGGCCGACGATACTTCCGCCACGGGCTCGGCAGTCGCCACTACAGGCTCGGACTTGGCCACGCCTGCTGTAGAGTTGCCGAACATCACATCGAAGCTGTACTTGAACGGCGGGGTACAGCTGGTGGCGTCACAGGCCATGGATCTTACTTTGCCTTTGATGTCAACGGCGCCTTTGCCGGTCCATTTGAAAGGCTGCGAGAATATAACTGTGCCCTCGTAAATTGGAATCTCAAGTTTTTGCACTTCGTCTAATTCGCGTTTTACAGCGATGTTGCTGGTTGGCTGTCCTACAAATTCGAGTCCGTCCACCGCATCGAAAGTAAATTCGGTAGGCTGTACCTGCAGCGAGGGGTCAATCTCATGAGTCATACCATATATATGGTAGGTGGGATCGATTACGGCGGTAAACTTCAGCACACCCTCGGTGGGCGACAGCGAGTCTATCTCGGTACTCCACTTCACTTTCTCTGTCGGAGCGGCAAATGCAACCGTGGCCGCGAAAACGGCTATCAGCAGGGTGAGTGCACGGCTAATTCTGCTATGATTCATTGCTTATAGTTGGATAAATGATTGTTGACGCTAAGGATTATTTCTTCTTGGGAATAGCAATTTCAAAAGTTTCGCGCTTAGGAGGCATGCAGTTGGTGTCGTTGCAGGCCATATAGCGCAGAGTTACTACTATTTTAGCGGTCTTGGGGTCGGTGACCTTGAATTTCTGGGTAAAGACAGCCTTATTGGCCCACCAGGTCAGTTCCATATCGAAAGCCTTGTCAAGAACTTTCACCGGCTTGGGCGAGAAAGTCACGGCTCCGACAGTGGCAATACCGGTGCTTTTATCAAAATTGAAGCTTGTAGGCTTGGGGCCTCCCTTGGGAATATCGAGGCCATACACGTGCCAGCCCTTGTCTATGGCGGCTGTAAATGTCACCTGACCTTCGGTAGCCGAAGTCATTTTCACACTGTGGGTCCATTTGACTACATCCTGAGCAGCCGCCACGAATGCTACAGCGATAATCATCGCCAATAATACTGCGTATTTTTTCATTATCAGTTGGTATTTATAGATTGCAAAACAAGCATGTCTGTATTGGTTTGACCTCTGCTGTACGCAAAAGTTAAAACGCCATTACATTATTTATCGTGCAAAGATAGTAAAGTTCGGTGGATTTCACACAAAAAAATATAAAAAAAACGTTTCGCCCTGACTTTATTGTCTGTATTCGGAAATAAATTCGTAACTTTGCGGATAAAATCAAAATTCGCATTTTAATGAGCTTAAAGAAAGTGCTATATATCTCCCAGGAGATTACCCCGTATCTTAAATCCGACGTAATGTCTACGCTCGGCCAGATGGTGCCCCAGTGCATGATTGAAAAGGGGCTGGAAGTCAGAACATTCATGCCGCGCTACGCTTGCATTAATGAACGCCGCAACCAACTCCACGAGGTAATCCGCCTTTCGGGAGTCAACATAGTTATTGACGACAACGACCACCCACTTATCATCAAGGTAGCGACTCTGCAGCCCTCGCGTATGCAGGTATATTTCATCGACAACGACGACTATTTCCTGCGTCAGCGTGCCGAAGACCTTGAAATCAACACCATGCCTGAGGAGAACGACGAACGCTGTATATTCTTCGTACGCGGCGTAATCGAAACTGTACGCAAGCTCCGCTGGGAGTCCGGCATCATACACTGCTCGGGCTGGATTACCGCACTTGCGCCGCTGTACATCAAACACAGCTATGCCGAAGATCCATCCTTCGTGGGCGCAAAGATGGTATACAGCCTATTCGGCAACGGATTCAATGGCACTCTTGACCCAAGATTCCGCGAAAAACTTAAAATGGAAGGTTTTGATGACGAACTCCTGAAAACTCTCGGCACTGAAGCGGTCGACTTCAAGACCCTCAACAAATTCGCCATCGACCACGCCGACGCTATCATACAGGCCACCGACGATGTCGACCCCGAACTTGTGGAGTACGCCAAAGCTTCCGGCAAACCTTTCATGCCTTATCCGGGCGCAGAAAACTACGCCGACGCCTACTATAATTTCTACGCTTCGCTCGAAGCCTGACCTATTAAAGCCTACTCCAATATTCCACATATGCACTCCGGATTTATCAGCCGTCTGACCGGCGCACTCGCACTGCCGCTGCTGTTTGCTCTCGGTGCCTGCGAACAGACATCAAGCATAGGCCAGTCGGTAATCGACGAACAGATCGACATAATCATCGACTCCGCCTTTACCGTAAGCGGCAACTCGGTGCGCAACGACAATGTACAGTCGCGCACCCTAACCCAGTTGCTGGGCGACATCGAAATAGAAGGCTACGGCTCAGTCCGCAGCTATTTTGTGTCGCAGTTCATGCCCGCGGCAAACATTCAGACCGATGGCGTAACCTCCATCGACTCACTGCACCTCATCATGCGTGTGCCTACCGGCGATTACATAGGCGATTCGATTGCACCCATGGGACTCACCGTCTACGAGCTTGAGCGCGACCTGCCCTATCCTATCTACACCAATACCGAACTCAACGACTACTACAACACCAACGCGCCCGTAGGCTCACGGATATATACGATGGCCAACTTCCGCCTCGACTCAGTGTCAAGCACCGAAAGCGCCACCTACCGCGAACTCAAAGTACCCCTCGACTTGTCAATCGGCAAGCGTCTGTACGATGCGTACGTGGCCAATCCTTCGGCATTCTCCGATCCGGCAACATTCACATCGCAGATATTCAAAGGCCTTGCAGTGCAGAACAGCTTCGGTAGCGGACGCCTTACACGCATAGGACAGTCGACCCTGCGCATGTACTACACCCGCAAGTTCTACTCCGAAAAGCTGGAACGCGACTCCATACAGCACCTTTCGGGCAACTATTTCGGTGTGACCCCGGAGGTTATTACAAACAACCAGCTCACCTACACCCCCAACGCAACCATAACCGACATGGTGGCAAACGGAGCTGCAGTTATTGCATCGCCTGCCGCCTACGAAGTCAAGATGCGCTTCCCGGCTCCGGAAATTCTGGCCAGCTACAACAGCAACAAAGCTCAGTTTCAGCTCGTAAACAGCCTGTCCATGCGTCTGCCTGTTTCGGCACTCGACAACAACGCCGGCATAGAGCCACCCAAGTATATACTTATGGTACTCAGCAAAGACAAAGACAAATTCTTTGCCGACAACTCGCTGCCCGACAACATACACTCGTTCTACGCTACATACGACTCCACCAATCAGTGCTATGATTTTATCGACCTGCGCGACTACATCATAGAACTGACCGAAAAGGAAAGCGTAGCCGAAGAAGACTACACATTCACCCTCACCCCGGTGACTGTAACCATGACCACAAATGGCAGCGGCTACTACCAGACCACTGTAGTAGGCAGCGTAACGCCGGAAGTGAGCAATGCCTCGGCAGCACAATTTTTGTTCGACAAAGCAAAAATTATACTCTCTTATAGCAAACAATCGCTAAAATATTAGTAACTTTGCATCTGCAAACGCTAATTTTGCCGATGCACACAGGCCGCAATAGCTCAGTTGGTAGAGCATTTCATTCGTAACGAAAAGGTCGCGGGTTCGAGCCCCGCTCGCGGCTCATTAAAAAAAGTCCGGAACGAAAAGTTTCGGACTTTTTTTGTTGCTGCGGCGTGATTGTTCGTACTTTACTCAGGTTATGTTATGGGGTTACATAAAACTGCAAGCGGGCCTTATAGTCTGCAATGTCGCGCGATTTCAGCAGCTTCTTCAATATGCGGCTATCGATGCAATCGGGCGGATAATCCCAGAAGGTTTTAATTTTTGCAAACACCTGATGCTCGCCGCACAACATCGCCCCGTAGTGCTCCAGCAAGGCATTGTGCAGCTGCAGATGAAGACTCAGGCGCCTGTCAGGCGACAATTCCTCGCCACTGCGGTACTCGGCGAAAAGCGACGGCCTGCTCAATATACCGCGACCAACCATGACTCCGTGCAGCCACTGATACCGCGCTGACAGCGCCGCGATATCGTCGGGAGTGCCTATTTCGCCGTTGAACAATATCGGATGCCGCAGCGCGGCGGCCAATGCTTCGAATTCATGGTAGTGCAAATCGCCGCGATACTGCCGGCGTGCAAATCGCGGATGCACCGCCACATGCACCAAAGGCATGCTGTTGAGCGCGGCGACCAATGGGCGCCACTGGTCGGGGCTATCCACCCCCAGGCGCATCTTCACCGAGTATTCCACAGCCGAATCGTCGCGGACCATATCGGCTACAGACTCCAGAACATCGGGGCGGAGCAGCACGCCGGCTCCTCGGCCCTTGTGCACTTGCGGCGGAAATGGACAGCCTAAATTCAAATCTATGCGCCTGAATCCACGTGCTTTCAGCGCAGCGGCAAGTTGAGCAAACTCGTCGGCGTCGCGGAAAATAATCTGCGGCACGGGCTTATGGTTTTCGTTGAGCGCCGATTCGATATCGCGCAGAGTGCGGCGGCAAGGTTCATCCTTCTCAACTCTCAGAAAGGGAGTGAACGCACCGTCGGCACCGCCGAAAATCTCTTGCTGAAAATGGCGGAAAGGGGCATCGGTATAGCCTTGCAGTGGAGCGATATACAGTTTCATTTCACGGCTTTAAGGAAAATAGAGGCAATCACCATCACTGCGAGAGCCCATGGATAATACAGGTATGCAAACGGCTCGGCAGGCGACAGGCCTGAAAGAGAGCAGGCCAGCAGAGTCTGGGCTCCGTATGGAATCAGACACTGGATTATACACGAACATGTATCGAGCAGCGAGGCTGTCTTGCTTGCGCTTACACCATAGCGGCGTGCAATCTCCTTCGACATCGAACCTACAATAATGATAGCCACGGTGTTGTTGGCCGTACACAAGTTTACCAGGCTTACCAGCAGCGCTATGCAGAACTGCGCGCCTCGAGTGCCCTTGACCCTGGCTGTAAGCACCTGCAGCAGCCATGTAATACCGCCCGATGCCTTCACCACTCCGAGCATACCGGCCGACATAAGTGTTATCACTATAAGGCCGCCCATGCCGTCGATGCCACTGCCCATAAAGCCGCAGAGGTCGAGCATATGGTGGCCCTGCGCTATGCCTATGACAAGCGACGCCACTATGCCAAGACTAAGCACTATATTGACATTCATTCGCACTATTGCCGTAACTATCACTATCATATACGGCAATACCAGCCACACCGACTGTGCCGGTGCTCCGCTATCGGGCACTGCGAACTCGGGGGTTTCAATCATATAAAAAGCCAGCGTGACAAGTGCCGCCGGAACGGCCAGCCACACATTGGCTCTGAATTTGTCGGCCATTTCGCAGCCCTGGGTGCGGGTGGCTGCAATGGTGGTATCGGAGATGAACGACAGGTTGTCGCCGAAAAAAGCTCCGCCAAGCACAACCGCTACCATAAAGGCAGTACTGCCGCCCGAGGCTCCGGCTATTTCGGTTGCCAGCGGTGTCAGTGCCACCACAGTGCCAACCGACGTGCCCACTGCCAGCGATATAAAGCAAGAGGCAACGAATATGCCGGGGACAATCAGTCCGGCCGGCAGCAGACGCAGTATCAGATCAACTGTAGCGTTAACCGCTCCTATCTCCTTGGCAATCGCCGCAAAAGCTCCGGCAAGAATAAAAATCCATATCATATATATGATATTGGCATGGCCGGCGGCACGCGAAAATACCTCAATGCGCTCAGTCAATCTGCCCTTGTATGTGGCTATGGCCCACACTGAGGCGCATAGCAAAGCCACGCTGAAAGGCATGCGATAAAAGTCGCCTATGACTACTGATACAACAACATAAAGCAATAGAAATATAATTACGGGCGATATTCCCATAAGCCCGCGACTCAAATTAATATCCGGCATCATTTTTTACGATAGAAATTTTTTGCAAAGGTACGAAATTTTGCCGAAATTTACCGCCGGCTGTTGCACCGACCTGAACACTTTGGCTATCTTTACAGTAATAATCGGCTTTATCCTTATCAGGCTCGTGGTATGGCATATAGCCCGGAGGTATCGTTTCTATCTAAGTCAGACAAGCTTTTACTAAACATTACTAAACATTACTGAACGAGGCAAAAAAATATTTGGCAAATTCGCCGCATTTCACTAACTTTGTAGCTACGACTGGAACGAAAAGCCTCAGCAGCTACAGAACAATGCATGAATTCCTGTACATATTACCACGCGGACTTGCTATCGGCGCCCTTATCTCAGCTCCGATGGGGCCAATAGGCATGTTGGTAATTCAGCGTACACTCAGCAAAGGCCGCTGGCCCGGATTCTTCACCGGACTTGGCGCCGGACTGAGCGATTTGCTTTATTGCCTCCTTACCGGTTTCTGCCTGAGTTTTGTAACCGGATTCATCGACTCTCACCAGCTGGTAATACAGCTAATCGGCAGTGTGGTTCTGGCCGCTTTCGGCATATTCCTTTTCCGCAAGAATCCTACCAGGCAACTAAAATCGGCCGAAGTGGCCGCGTCGAGTTTCTGGTCAGACTTCGTCACAGGCTTTTTGCTGACCTTTTCCAATCCTCTCATTCTTTTCTTTATTATCGGCCTGTTTGCGCGTTTCAACTTCATTTTGCCTGAATTCGGCATTCACCACTACATCTGGGCCTATACCACCATACTCGGCGGAGCTGTGCTGTGGTGGTACATCATCACATGGCTTGTCAACAAGCTGCGGAGGCGATTCAATGTCCGCTCGCTATGGCTGGTGAACCGGATTGTGGGTGCAGTGCTGATTGTAATGGCTATAATAGGCGCGATAATGTGCTTTATATAACCAATATCGAATCAAATATCGCCTCTATACTCAATATCCTCGCCATGAATACTCCCAAAAAAATTGAATTTTCTTATCTTCCGCAACTCGATTCTCTGTCGTCGTTCGACGCCATTGTAAATCTGCTCGACGAAAAGGCTACCCGACGCACAATCGAGGCGGTAAACTGGCGCGAACAGTTTCCGTATCAGCCTCTGACCACCTTTACGGCGGCTCACAGCGGCAAGAATATTTATATCGACTTTTTTGTACGCTGTAATTTTCTTCGTGCGGAGAATTTCACCAACCAGTCGAAGGTTAGCGAAGACAGCTGTGTGGAATTCTTCGTCGAACCGGTACCGGGAGGTGAGTACTGGAATTTCGAATTCAACTGCATCGGCACCGTCAACGCCTCGCACCGCATGGAGCGTCCGGCCCCTACCCGCCTTACCGACAACGAGATTGCGAGAATCCGACGCTACGGTTCGTGCGGTAGCCGTCCATTCCGCGAACTTGAGGGCATCTTTACCTGGAATCTGCTGGTGGTAATACCGCTCGACCTTATCGGTGTGGAATACAAAGGCGAAGCGCTGAAAATGCGTGGCAATTTCTATAAATGCGCCAGCGCGGCCAGTCAGCCGCACTATCTGAGCTGGAACCCTATTGATACTCCCGCACCCGATTTTCATCGTCCGGAATTTTTCGGCGACATTATACTATTATAATATATATGACTACGAAACCGCTGATAACGCTCACAACCATTGCCGCACTGTGCTGCTACACCGACTGCCGGGCCGATGTGCCCGGATGGCTCGAGGCTGACTCAGCCGCGGCCATCGCCAAACGCACTGCTGGCGATTTTCCATATACCGTGGAAGAAGCTTCGGAGATAATCCGTGCCGACTTTCCGGACATAACAGACGCACAAATAGCCGATTTTATCCAAAAGAAATACCTTGAAACAAAGGATTTCAACGGTCAAAAGCGTGTGTTCCGCAAGGGGCCGCGCAATCTCATGCTACTCAACCCCGAAATGAACGGCGGCGTGACCTCGCGCGGTGCCACGGCTTCGCCAAAGCGCATCAGCTATGTCGACTCGGTACTAAGCTACTACCACGGCAACAATCCGACCGGTGCGGCCCATAAGGTCCGCTACCGCTTCACAATAGAGGTTCCCTGGCATCCTGCGCTGAAAGGCGACACCCTGCGGGTATGGATGCCACTGCCCCACAGGAGCGCCCGCCAGGACCACATACGAATCACCGATGCGACTCCGGCCCGATATATTGTCAGCGACAGCACTCAGTCGGTACATCATACCGTGTACTTCGAGCAGCCGGTGCGCGATGGCGAAAGCACTCTGCTGAGCTACGAGGGAGAGTTCATCACACGCGGACAGTATTTCTCGCCCGATTATATACGCAGGAACATACGTTCGTACGACACCGACTCCGAGCTTTATCGCCGCTACACGGCAGCCGAGTATCCGCACATGCCCTGCATGGAGCAACTGGCACGCAGTATTGTAGGTGGTGAAAACGACCCATACCGCTGCAGCGAAATGGTGTACGACTATATCATCCAGAACTACCTCTGGGCAGGAGCCCGTGAGTACAGCACCATAGAGTGCATACCGGAATATGTAGTCACCGAACGACACGGCGACTGCGGCCAGGTATCGCTGCTGTACATATCGCTGATGCGCTCGCTGGGTATTCCGGCACGATGGGAAAGCGGCTGGATGCTGCATCCGGGCGAAAAAAACTATCACGACTGGGCCGAAGTCTACTTCGAAGGCGTAGGTTGGGTACCTGTCGATGTATCGTTCGGCCGATACAGCAACAGCAGCGACCCCGCCGTACAGCGCTTTTACTCCACCGGCATGGACGCCCACCGCTTTGCCTCAAACCGGGGTGTGTGCGGCGAACTTTATCCGGCCAAACGCTTTGTGCGCTCCGAAACCGTAGATTTCCAGCCAGGCGAAGTTGAATGTTCGCGCGGCAACCTGTTTTATCCGGCATGGAACCAAAATTTCGAAATCATTGAAATACTACCTGTAGAATGAAACACAATATTCTTGCCGCACTTGCGGCCATATTTTACATAAGTTTCGGCGCCATGGCGCTGGAAGTGGACAAACCAGGCTCAAACGACAAATTCGCCCTGGTAAAGATTTCCGTGGCCAACATGCGCACAAATCCCGGACATCCCCGCGAACTCTGCTCGCAGGTGATTATGGGCACTCCGGTGAAGCTGCTTGAAAAAGACGGCGACTGGTACAAAGTGCAGAGTCCTGACGGCTACACCGGCTGGATTGTGGACAATTCGCTCCAGACAATCACCACCGACACATATGCCGACTGGCGCAAGGCTCCGCGCCTGGTCATGACAGCCAACTATCAAATTCGGCTTTACACCGACCCCACCACCAACTGCATGCAAAGCACCGTAACCGACCTGGTAAACGGCTGTATAGTCGAAGGCCCGCTGGAAACAGCCGCCGGACGCGTGAAAGTGGCCCTGCCCGATGGCCGTACCGGCTGGGGTGACGCTGCATCGTTCACCCCGGCTATCGACTGGGCCGACCAGACTTTCGACGCCGGCAAAATACTCACCATGGCATATTCGATGGAAGGACAGCCCTATCTTTGGGGAGGCACTTCGACTAAAAGCCTCGACTGCTCCGGACTGTCGAAAGTCAGTTACCTCAGCAACGGCATAATGCTGATGCGCGACGCCTCGCAGCAGGCCCGCACCGGCACTCGTATCGAAGCCGCCGACTGGCGCAGCTGCAAACCCGGCGACCTTCTGTTTTTCGGCAATCCCGACACCGGCAAGGTAACCCATGTGGCCATTTACGACCACGACGGCAACTATGTACACTCGTCGGGCCGTGTTAAACGCAATAGCGTCGACCCGCAATCGGCGGCTTACCTTACTACACCATTCCTGCATGCCGTGCGCATCCAAGGCAACGAAGGCTCAACTGGCATCACCCGTGTAATCGACCATCCCTGGTATTTTAAATAAACATTACCTCCAAAATGAACAGACGTAATTTCCTGCGTACCGGCGCTCTGGGCGCCTTGTTTGCAGCCAGCCCAATATCAATGTCGGCATTCGGAGCCGACACAGCTACCCGACGCACCACTCCCTCGGGACGCCTCAATCTGAAATTCGAACCATACGAACTGCAGCTGCGCCATGCTTTCAACCTGGCCAAATCGCAACGCACCACCACCCCCGACGTACAGGTGACCCTGGAATACGACGGTATCACAGGCTATGGCGAGGCTTCGATGCCTCCGTATCTGGGCGAGAACGTAGAGAGTGTATGCAAGTTTCTCAACAGCCTCGACCTGACTCAGTTCACCGACCCGTTCCGCATCGAGGAAATTCATGACTATATGGACTCTGTGGCGCCTGACAACCGCGCTGCAAAAGCATCGGTCGACATAGCCCTGCACGACCTGCTGGGCAAAATCATGGGGCAGCCTTGGTACAAAATCTGGGGACTCAACCCCGACAACTGCCCCAACACTTCGTTTACCATCACCATCGACACACCTGAGATTGTAAACAAGAAAATCGACGAGGCCTCGCCTTATAAAATGATTAAAGTAAAAATGGGCCTCGACAAAGACAAGGAACTGGTGGAAATGATTCGCGCCAAGAGCGATGTGCCCCTGTGTGTCGATGCTAACCAAGGCTGGAAAGACCGCGAATGGGCTCTCGACATGTGTCACTGGCTTGCCGAACGCGGCTGCAAGTTTGTAGAACAACCCTTTGATAAAAAACGAATCGACGATACCGCATGGCTGCGCGAACGCTCGCCTCTGCCTATCATCGCCGACGAATTTCTGCAGCGCCTGCCCGATGTAAAGCGCGCTGCTGAAGCCTACGACGGCATCAACATCAAACTGATGAAAAGTACCGGCATGCACGAAGCCTACAAGATGGCCGTGCTGGCACGCGCACTGGGCATGAAAGTGATGCTGGGCTGCATGACCGAAACTTCGTGCGCCGTCACCGCTGCCGCACAGCTGGCTCCGATGGTCGACTGGGCCGACCTCGACGGCAACCTGCTCATTGCCAATGACCGATTCGACGGCATTAAAATCGTCGACGGCAAGGTTATCATTCCCGACCGCCCCGGTATCGGAGTTGAACTTATTTCGTAGCCCGGCGGTTATGAATGCATGAAAAAGTTTTTAATATTCGCTGTACTGCTCACGGTCTGGGTTCTGCAGGCCGTGGCGCAGTGGCAGCCCGACACTGTTCTCGGCCAAGGCTACCAGATGCAGTACATCGAACAGCCTGCCGACTATGCGGGCCCTGAGCGCTGCACTATAGTACGCAAACTCGCAGCCTGCCACAAGCCCCGGGCAAGCGTGCTTTACGTACACGGCTACAACGACTACTTCTTCCAGGCCGAGGAGGGCGACCGCTTCGCCGACTCGTGCTACGACTTCTATGCCCTCGACCTGCGTAAGTACGGACGCTCCATATTGCCCGGACAGCGCAAATTCCAGGCCCGCAGCCTCAAGGAATATTTTCCGGACATCGACTCGGCCCTGGCAGTGATAGCTCGCGACGGACGTCAACACGATCGTATAGTACTGATGGGACACAGCACCGGCGGACTTATTACGTCGTACTATCTTACCTTGAACCCTCAGGCGCCGGTCGACGCGCTGATACTCAACAGTCCGTTTCTGGATTGGAACTTCAACGGCTTCATGCGCAATGTGGCAATACCCTTTGTGGGCATTCTGAGCCATATTTTCCCGAATATGAAAATATCGCAGGGCAGTGAATCGCTCTATGCCGAGTCGCTGCTCAAAAAGCACCACGGCGAGTGGGAGTTCAACACCGCGTGGAAAACCGAGAAGCCCGAGAAAGTAGAGGCATCGTGGGTCAACGCCATCAGTTCGGCACAGAAAGCACTGCGGGGCAAGCACCCCAAGATAGCCGTACCCATACTGCTGCTGCACTCCGACAACAGCGTGTACGGCAACGAGTGGAACGACACCTTCATGCATGGCGACGCCGTGCTCAACGTGGAACACATCAGCAAACTGGGTCGCGAACTTGGCAACAATGTCACCGAAGTGGAGATTCCCGACGGCCTGCATGATTTGGCGCTTTCGTCCCCGGCAGTACGCGCGGCCTTCTACGATACCGTTCTCAGCTGGCTGGACAAAGTACTGCCCGCCACCTGCCGATAGTTTGCAAAAATTTTGTATCTTTGCCATATGGAAACGAATATAGTAGTACTCGACGGCTATGTAGCCAATAGCGGCGACCTCAGCTGGGATGCCCTTGCCCGTCTGGGCAAACTCACCGTTTACGAACGTACCGCTCCCGACGAAATAGCGGAGCGCTGCACCGATGCGGAAATTGTGATTACAAACAAAGTAGTGCTCAATGCCGACACCATAGCCGGGCTGCCACGCCTGCGATATGTGGGTGTGCTCGCCACCGGCTATAACAATGTCGACATAGCGGCCTGCAGCGAACGCGGCATTACGGTATGCAATATTCCGGCTTACTCCACAGAGTCGGTGGTTCAGACCGCGCTGTCGCTGCTGCTTGAACTCACCAACAACACCGGAGGATATTCGCAAAGCGTGCGCCGCGGTGACTGGACAGCGTGCGCCGACTTCAGCTACCGCCTCGGAGCCATAACAGAACTCAGTGGCAAGACTGCCGGCATTTACGGGCTGGGCAATATAGGCATGCGAATGGCCGGGGTTTTACATGCCCTGGGCATGAAAATCATAGCTTTCACAACCAAAAGCGCCGACAAGCTGCCCCAATGGGTTGAAAAAGTCAGTAAAGAGGACTTCTTCGGCCGGGCCGACGTAATCTCGCTCCACGCCCCGCTGTGTGCCGACAATGCCGGTTTCATCAATGCCGATACCCTGCGGCTGATGCGCCCTTCCGCCCTGCTGATAAACACCGCTCGCGGCGGACTGGTCGACGAGCAGGCCCTGGCGTCGGCCCTGAGCGAAGGCCGCATAGCCGGAGCAGGCCTTGATGTGCTGCAATGCGAGCCGCCGCATGCCGACTGCCCGCTGCTGAGCGCCCCAAACTGCGTGATTACCCCCCATGTGGCATGGCAGTCGACCGAAGCTCGCGAACGCCTGCTGCAAATCTGTGCCGACAACGTAGCCGCTTTCCTCGCCGGTAAAGCCATCAACAAGGTAAACAGCCTCTAATGAAAGACTATATATTCAAGCTGCCCATGAAAGTGCGCGACTACGAAGTCGACGTGGAAGGCATAGTAAACAATGCCAACTACCTGCACTATATGGAGCACACCCGCCACGAATTCTGCGAAAGCGCCGGACTGAGCTTCCGCGACATGCACTGCCGCGGTATCGACCCGGTACTGAGCCGTGTCGAAATTCGTTACCGCAAGCCTCTGGGTCTGGGCGACAGCATGGTCAGCTGCCTGAACATCAGTAGGCGCGGGCCGCTGTTCGTGTTCGAACAGGACATATACAGCGCCAACGGCACTCCGGTAGTGGAAGGTATTGTCGAAGTAGCCTGCCTTGAAAACGGACGCCTGAGCCGCGGCGACGTACTGGCCGAAGCCTTTGCCCCTTACCTGCATAAAGAATCCTGACAAGCATGCAAGCCTCCGGACTCGCATATAAAATAGCCTTCTCGCTGCTGCGGGGTATGAACGCCACCACAGCCGGCGAAATGCTGCGCCGCCTGGGCTCTCCCGAGGAGTTCTTCAGGCTTGACGCACGCAGCCTGCGTAGCCGTATGGGAGTTAAATCGGACCTGGCTGACAGCGAATACCGCTCGTCACTGCTTGAAATAGCCGTCAGCGAGGCTGAATTTATAGCCGACAACAATGTACGCTCATGCTTCTTTACCGACCAAGACTATCCGCGCCGCCTCCGGGAGTGCGCCGATGCGCCTGTGATGCTCTACTCGCTCGGCAACGGCTGCCACGACCCGCTGCGCAGTATTGCCATAGTCGGTACCCGCCACGCGACATCGTTCGGCACCAACTTTGTAGGCGAACTCGTTCGCGCCATCAAAGAACAGATAGGCGACGTGACCATTGTTAGCGGTCTGGCCTACGGCATCGACATAGCGGCCCACAGAGCCGCACTACAGTATGGCCTGCCTACCACAGCCGTGGTTGCCCACGGACTGCGCATGATTTATCCGGCCGACCATCGTGGCGAAGCCGCACGGATAGTCAAAGCCGGAGGCTCGATAGTCACCGAATACATATCGTCTGCATCGCCAAACCGTGGCGCATTCCTGGCCCGCAACCGCATTGTGGCCGGCATGGCCGACGCTGTTATTGTGGTGGAAAGCGACAGTCGCGGGGGCGCCCTGTGCACAGCCCGCATAGGTTCTGAATACAACCGCGAGGTATTCGCTGTGCCCGGACGGCCATGCGACACATACTCGCGCGGCTGCAACAACCTTATTGCCAACAACGCCGCGCAGATGCTTACCGATTGCGACGGACTCATACAGGCTATGGGATGGCCACGACAGACCGGCGAGGCCCGGCAGACCGAGCTGTTTAAGCCCCTGTCGCCACTGCATCAGCGCATTGTCGACCATCTGCGACAACATCCCGATGCCTCAGTCAACGATCTTGTAGTGCAATTAGGCATACCGTTCGCCAGCCTCAGTTCCACACTATTTGAAATGGAAATGGCCGACCTGATAATCACATTGCCCGGCGGACGCTACGGTGTTATTTCCAAAACTTGACAAAACACTGAAGTCCCCGCTTCCGTTATAAATTAAATGACTATTTGAAAACTAACATTTAAAGCTCGTTTAAAAACTAATGTTAACGCTGTGGCAGCATATTTTGAAATGGATTTCAGCCTGCAGTCCGGTGGCTGCGGCCTCTATCACAAAATCACTCAACGATTGACCGCCACGGCGTTCACATCAAGTAATTAAACCAGCTCCTAACATTATCAGAATACACTCCATGAGCAACGAACCCAAATTTAAAAAAGTTATTCCGGAATCGGAAATGATAATCAACCCCGACGGCAGTATATTCCACCTCCACTTGCTGCCCGAACAGCTTACCGACCGTGTGATACTGGTAGGCGACCCGGCACGCGTAGATATGGTGGCCGACTTCTTCGACACCAAGGACTTTGAAGTATCGTCGCGCGAATTCCACACCATAGGCGGCACATATAACGGCAAGCCCATAATGTGCCTCAGCCACGGTATCGGACCGGACAATATCGACATTGTAATCAACGAACTCGACGCCCTGGCTAACATCGACTTCGATACACGCGAGGTAAGCGACAAAATACGTTCGCTTACTTTGGTGCGCATAGGCACATCGGGGGCTCTCCAACCCGAACTCTCGCTCGGCACCCCGGTAATAGCCGAAAAGTCGATAGGCTTCGACGGCGTACTCAATTACTATGCCGGACGCGACTTGGTAGCCGACCTCGACTTCGAACACGAACTCTGCCGCCA
Organism: uncultured Muribaculaceae bacterium; assembly: GCA_910578365.1. Classification (GTDB taxonomy): domain Bacteria; phylum Bacteroidota; class Bacteroidia; order Bacteroidales; family Muribaculaceae; genus CAG-873. The sequence goes on along the minus strand of CAJTRC010000036.1, from coordinate 525 downwards.
TACCGGCTGGAATCTGCTATGGGCCAAACCTTACGTAGTCGATGCCGACCCCGAACTGGTAGCCCGCATCGGCGGCAGTGATATGGTGCGCGGCAATACAATCTCGGCGGTAGGTTTCTATGGCCCTCAAGGCCGCGAACTGCGCCTGCCACTGGCCAATCCCGACCTCAACCACCGCATCGAAGCCTTTGAATACAAAGGACGCAAAATCACCAACTACGAAATGGAATCGGCTCCACTGCAAGGCCTTGGCAAACTCATGGGTCATAAAGCCATGACTGTCTGCAGCATCATAGCAAACCGCTTCAACACCGAGGCCAACCCCAACTATAAATCGGGCATACGCGACCTTATCGGCACTGTACTCGACCGCATCTAAAAGCCTTATAACGCGAGTTCGGGATAAGAACTTTATGATTTTCAACCAAGCAAAAGACATAGAGTATTGGGCGGCCTTTCAAGGTCGCCTGATTTATTTGTACAGTTTGGTGTTGTTAATCCCAGAGGACAAGCTGCCCGTTTGAC
>CAJTRC010000035.1 GCA_910578365.1 uncultured Muribaculaceae bacterium | reverse complement strand
TTCTGGCGAGGGGATGCCCCAGCGGCGGGGGCGGCCTAAACCGCCCCCAAGAGCGGACGGAGGCATGACTATTCTCAAATAATCTAAGGTGGATGTAATTTTTGCCTCATTTTATTTGGATTTTAATATAGTTCGTATATAAAGTTATCAACACAGTTGTTGATAAACTAATATAATACTGATTTACAACGCATTGACTTGTAGATAAACTGTAAATAAGCCTGTTTATAACGTATATCACACATTTACAGCATAATACTGCTACATCGTCACGATTCATCATCAACACCACGCAGCCTCGACCGGAGTGTACGACACTTTTCGACAGCTGTAGAAAACCATGTAGAAAACTGTTGAAAAGTATTCAGTAAAAAATCAAAAAATAAATTTGGAAAATATCATCCGATATCTGTATAAAAACCTGGTGGCGTAAGTCCAAATTTAATTCACTGAATGTTTTATTTATTTTTAAACACTATATTAAGTGCTTATTGACACATAGTGTCGGAGAAAATTATTAACTTTGCACATTCTTGACATGGTGTTGAAAACATCCTTAGTGCGCTTTTATTCAGAGCATGAAGGTGTAGATAGTATGTACACAAAGTAAAATATATGTTCATAAGTCATTTTTATACTTTGACACACAAAAACTTATCTACCTTTTCAACACACATTATTATTATTTGGGAAAGGAAATTTTTAAAATTTTAAAAATTCAAAAAATATAAACAATAAAAAATGGCTGTTGAAAAAGGATATGTCGATGCTCCAGTGAATCCGGCGATTGATCTGAAAGCCGAAATACTGCGTATAAAAAAAGAAAAAGGCGCGGTGATTATGGCCCACTATTACCAGCCGGCCGAAATCCAGGATATCGCCGATTATATAGGTGACTCGCTGGCTCTGGCCCAGATTGCGGCAAAACTCGACAATGCCCGCATGATTGTGCTCTGCGGCGTACACTTCATGGGCGAAACTGCAAAGGTGCTGTGCCCCGACAAGAAAGTACTCATTCCGGATATCAACGCCGGCTGCTCGCTGGCCGACTCCTGTCCGGCCGACAAATTCGCGGAGTTTGTGGCAGCTCACCCTGACCATACGGTGATTTCGTATGTCAACACTTCTATAGGCGTGAAGGCACTGACCGATGTGCTGGTTACGTCGGGCAATGCCCGCAAGATTGTCGATACATTCCCTGCCGATGCCAAGCTTATATTCGGACCCGACCGTAATCTGGGCAATTATATAAATTCGGTTACGGGCCGGAATATGCTGTTGTGGGATGGTGCTTGCCATGTACACGAGGAGTTCTCGGTTGAGAAAATTGCCGAGCTAAAAAAGCAGCATCCGCAGGCAAAGGTGCTGGTACACCCCGAATGCAAGCGTCCGCTGCAGCTTATGGCCGATGTGATAGGTTCGACAGCCGTATTGCTGAAGTATGCCGTTGAATCGGACGATACCGAATTCATCGTGGCAACCGAAAGCGGTATTCTGCACCAGATGCAGAAGAGCTGCCCCGACAAGACTTTCATACCGGCTCCGCCCAACGACAGCACTTGCGGATGCAACGACTGCCGCTATATGAAGCTCAACACTATGGAGAAGCTTTACAACTGTCTGAAATTCGAGCAGCCCGAAATTATAGTGGACCCCGAACTGGCCGAAAAGGCCCGCCGCCCCATTGAGCGTATGCTGGAGCTGAGTTAATCTTTAACATTCAATATTAAAAAAGTGGAATACAATCATAAAGATATAGAAAGCCGCTGGCAGGAGAGCTGGCGCAATAACGGTACTTACAAGGTTGAAATTGACCGCAGCAAACCAAAATTTTATGTCCTCGACATGTTTCCTTATCCTTCAGGGGCAGGTCTGCATGTTGGACATCCGTTGGGTTATATAGCTTCGGACATATATAGCCGTTATAAACGTCTGAAGGGTTTCAATGTGCTTCATCCAATGGGATATGATGCATACGGACTCCCCGCCGAGCAGTATGCCATCCAGACAGGGCAGCACCCCGAGAAGACTACCAATGTGAACATAGCGCGCTACCGCGAGCAGCTCGATAAAATTGGTTTCAGCTACGACTGGAACCGCGAAATCCGTACATGCGCCCCCGACTACTACAAGTGGACCCAGTGGGCGTTCATACGCATGTTCGAACACTATTACAACACAGCCCTGCAGAAGGCAATGCCCATAGCCGACCTTGTAGCCAGCTTTGAAGTGTCAGGCACCGAGGGTGTGCATGCAGCAGGCGGCGAGGAACTCTGCTTCAGCTCCGACCAATGGAAGGCCATGGACGAAAAGCAGAAGGCCGATACTCTGATGAACTACCGCATAGCTTATCTGGGCAACACTATGGTGAACTGGTGTCCGAAACTCGGCACTGTGCTGGCCAACGACGAGGTCAGCGAAGGCCTGTCGGTTCGCGGCGGATATCCGGTGGAGCAGAAACTGATGTACCAGTGGTGTCTGCGAGTGTCGGCTTACGCAGGCCGTCTGCTCAACGATTTGGAGAAACTCGACTGGACCGACTCGCTCAAGGAAACCCAGCGCAACTGGATCGGACGCAGCGAAGGTGCCGAAATGAAATTCGACATAGATGGAAGCGATGTGCAGCTTGAGATATTCACCACCCGCCCCGATACCGTATTCGGCGTAACCTTTATGGTGCTTGCACCCGAAAGCGAGTATGTGGATATGGTTACTACCGCCGGGCAGCGCGAATCTGTCGACGAGTATCGCCGCAGCATAAAGCATAAGACAGAGCGCGAACGCATGATTGACAAGCGTGTGAGCGGTGTATTCACCGGCGCATACGCCGTGAACCCGCTCAGCGGAGCTAAAATTCCGGTCTGGGTCAGCGATTATGTACTTGCCGGATACGGCACCGGAGCAATCATGGCAGTGCCGGCCCACGACAGCCGCGACTATGCCTTCGCCCGCCACTTCGACCTTCCGGTAATACCTCTGATAGATGGTGCCGATGTAAGCGAGGAAAGCTATGACGCCAAAAGTGGCAAGATGGTGAACTCGGCTTCGGACCGTCTGGACCTCAACGGCCTCGATGTAAAAGAAGCAATGGCCAAGGCCAAGAAGTATATCGAAGAAGCCGGTATAGGCAAGGTGAAGGTAAACTACCGCCTGCGCGATGCCATATTCTCGCGTCAGCGCTACTGGGGCGAACCATTCCCTGTATATTATAAAGACGGTGTGGCCAATGTGCTTTCCGACGATAAACTGCCGCTGCAGCTGCCCGAGGTCGACAAATTCCTGCCTACCGAAAGCGGCGAGCCTCCGCTGGGACGCGCCAAGAACTGGTGTACCGCCGAGGGCTATCCTCTCGAACTCAACACTATGCCCGGTTTCGCAGGCTCGTCGGCCTACTATCTGCGCTATATGGACCCTCATAATGCGGAGGCGCTCGTGTCGAAAGACGCCAATGAATACTGGCAGAACGTCGACCTCTATATAGGTGGTACCGAACATGCCACCGGACACCTTATATATAGCCGTTTCTGGAACAAGTTCCTCTACGACCTCGGTGCGGTATGCCGCGACGAACCTTTCGGCAAGCTCATAAACCAGGGCATGATTCAGGGCCGGAGCAATTTTGTGTACCGTATAAAAGACACCAACACCTTTGTGACCCTGGGCAAGAAAGACAGCTACGACGTCACTCCCATCCACGTGGATGTAAATATCGTGAGCAACGATGTACTCGATCTGGAAGCCTTCCGCAACTGGCGTCCGGAATTCGCCACCGCCGAGTTTGTGCTCGACGACGACGGCAAGTACCGTTGTGGAGCAGCTGTTGAAAAAATGTCGAAATCGATGTTCAATGTAGTGAATCCCGACGATATAGTAGAGCGCTACGGAGCCGACACTCTGCGTCTGTACGAGATGTTCCTTGGTCCGCTGGAGCAGAGCAAACCCTGGGACACAAACGGCATTGACGGTGTAAACCGCTTTATAAAGAAACTGTGGAACCTCTATTATAAAGGCGATCAGCTGCTGGTCGACGACAGCAAGCCCTCTGCCGACAACCTCAAGTCGCTTCACAAGCTCATCAAGAAGGTGAGCGAGGATATAGAGAACTTCTCGTTCAACACCTCTGTGGCCGCGTTTATGATTTGTGTCAACGAGCTCAGCCAACAGAAGTGCCACAGCCGCGAGATACTCGCACCCCTGGCGGTGCTGCTGGCACCGTTTGCCCCGCACGTGTCGGAAGAACTCTGGCACTCGGCTCTGGGCAACGAAAGCACAATATGCGACGCTCAGTGGCCCGAGTATAACGAGGCCTACCTGGTGGAATCGGAAGTAACCTACGCAGTATCGTTCAACGGCAAGGCACGATTCAACATCACCGTACCGGCCGATATGCCCGCCGACCGGGTAGAGGCTCTGGCAAAAGCCAACGAGAACGCAGCCAAGTGGCTCGACGGTAAAACAATCAGAAAGGTGATTGTGGTGCCACGTAAGATTGTGAACATCGTAGTATCCTGATTCCTACAATAAAAGCGGAGAAATACCGTTTTTAATAGTATGACCGGACAAAATACTTTGGTGTTCGCCACCAACAATGCACATAAATTATCGGAAATACGCCGGATAGCGGGCGACAGTATACGCATACTGTCGCTCGCCGACATAGGCTGCAGCGACGACATACCCGAAACAGGAGCCACTCTCGAAGAGAACTCCATGATAAAAGCCCGCTGGGTAAAGGACCGATACGGCTATGACTGTTTCGCCGACGACACAGGTCTGGAAGTCGATGCACTGGGTGGTGAACCCGGTGTGCGCTCGGCCCGCTATGCCACCGACGGCCATGACTCGGCTGCCAACACGGCGCTGCTGCTGAAAAACCTCAGCGGTGTAAGCCACCGCAAGGCGCGTTTCCGTACTGTAATCACACTTATCGAAGGAGATAGCACCAATATATTCACAGGCGAAGTCGAAGGAGAGATAACATCGAAGCCCGCAGGCTGCGGAGGCTTCGGTTACGACCCTGTATTCCGTCCCGAAGGCTGGAACAAAACCTTTGCCGAAGCAACTGCCGAGGAAAAGAATGCCATAAGTCACCGCGGACGCGCCGTGGCAGCACTTATCGAATATATAAACCGACATTAGAATGATAAAAAGAACCTTAGCTCTTATAACCCTGCTTCTGACTCTTTCGGTGGCAGGCGCACAGACATGGACTGTGTATCCGCTGTACGACGGAGTGATGTCGGGCATGGTGGAAACACCGTCGAAGCTGTACTACAGTTCTAACGGGAGTCTGTATTCCTACGATAAGAACACACAGGAAACCTATGTTTTCACCAGCGCCAACAAACTAAGCGATTGTACGGTAACTGAAATATTATATAATAAGAAACACAAATACCTGCTGGCTGTGTACGAAAACACCAACATGGATGTCATATACGACGACGGACGTGTGGTGAATCTGCCCGAAATTCTTAACGCCAATATTACGGTGAACAAGAAAATCAACAGCGTGAACATGCAGGACGACTATATCTGCATAGCAACCAGTTTCGGATATGTGCTTTACGACGCCGACAAACTGGTGGTAAAGGAGTCGCGCAACTGGGGCAGCGACATTTACGGCGTCACCGTATGGCGCGACATGATTGTAATCGAACCGGCATCGGATATGCGCTATGCCCGGCTCGACGAACGGCATACCTCGCTCGACGACTTCAAATATCTGCGTCTTGGCAGCAGCGCCGGCAAAATGCAGGTAATAGGCAACGAACTATTTTATCAGCACCGCAATAACCGCAATATATACCATATAATAAGCTTCAATGCCGATGCCGCCAACCCGGCGGGTGTGGCGCTGCTTGCCGAAAACTATACTCGCAGCGACTGGTTCAAGCCGTCGGCCGACGGCTATTACCTGGTATGCGACAATGAGATAAAGAACTTCGGCGACGAAGGCAAAGCGCTTGCCTCCACAACTCTGCCGCAGCTGTTCAGAAAATCGCAGATTGCCAAATGGAAAAGCGACACCAATATATGGCACGGCTGTAAGGACGGTGTAGGAAATTTCGATATATCGGCCGATGCGCCCGTGGTGCTTCAGGAGTATTACCGCCCCGAGGGCGGAGTTTGCCGCCATGTGGCCTATATAAGCCATTCGGCCGACGGCGAGAGAGTATATCTTACCAGCGGTTCGAACATGGTGGTGCGCACCTGCGACGGCACACGCTTTGCCGGACCTGTCAACAGCATGTATTCCTACCAGACCACCGACATGATAGAGCAGGGCGACATGCACGATGTGTCGTACGAAGACCTCAGCGACTACGAGCTCCATGAGGGTATATTCACCTGCCGCGGCGGCGATGGCATGGTGGTGGAAGACCCTGTCGACAACTCGGTGTACTACCTCGCCAGCCGATTCGACGGCGTGCGTGTGATAGACCGCGACACCCGCAGCCAGATTGTGCGCTTTTCGAAGAAAAACGGCAACGCTCCCTTTGTGGGCAGCTGGGGCAACAACATATTTGCTCTCGGTTTCGACCGCTTCAACAATCTGTGGGTACTCAACGGCATGGAAAACAACGACACCGACTACTCCAACGTGTACATACTGCCGGCTGCCTCGCTACGCAACCCTGCCAATGTGAAAAGTTCCGACTGGCTCACTCACAGAATGCCCACCAACTATCGCAACAATTTCGAATGTATGATGCTCAGCTGCCGCCTCAGCAACAATATAATACTGCAGAGTTCGGGCTACGGCCTGGGTGTGGTGGTGATAGATACCAAGGGTACCGAATCCATATCCGACGACCGCGAGATTCATTTCAGCTCCTTCCTGGACCAGGACGGCAACACCTTCTCGCCAACCATATATACCTTTGTGGCGGAAGACCAGCGCGGCAAAGTGTGGATAGGCAGCCAGGACGGCATCATAGAGATTGACCCGCGCGAGGCCTTTAATTCCGATTTCCGTTGCAACCGTATAAAAGTGCCCCGCAACGACGGCACCAACTACGCCGACTACCTGCTGGCCGGCGAGCAAGTCAACTGGATTTCGGTAGACCCCGCCGGCCGAAAGTGGATTGCCACACAGAACTCGGGCTTGTACCTTGTGAGCGAAACCGGCGACAAGATTCTCGAACACTATACCACCGACAACTCGCCACTGCCTTCAAATGTTGTCAATGCCGTGGAGGCAAGCCGTGTCGACAACAAAGTGTACATAGGCACTAACTACGGCACCATAGTGTACAGCTCCGATGCCGCCCCGGCTGCCGACAATATGGACAATGTGTATGCATATCCTAATCCGGTGCGCCCCGACTACAGCGGCTGGATTACAGTATGCGGCCTTATGGAGAACTCGCTCGTGAAGATTACCGATGCCCAGGGCTCGGTGCTGTTCCAGGGCCGCTCGGAAGGCGGTATGGTGATATGGGACGGCTGTAACCAAGCCGGCGAGCGCGTCCGTTCGGGTGTATACTTTGTACTCGCTTCCGAAAACGGCAGTGGCTCGAACTATTCTGCCGTAACCAAAATAATGGTGATAAACTAACAGAACTTCTGATTCGTTCTTTTGCATGGAACATAAACTGAAATACCGCGACAATCGCGACAAAACATACGGCCTTACCGGCATGGCCATAGCACTGGTGATGGCCGATGGCGAAGATATGCTGATGCAGGTATCGCTCGATGCGCCTGCAGGCGAAGGAATAACATTTACGCCCGACTTTTATTTCCAGGGCAATCCGCGATACTCGGCCAAGCTGGCCTGGAACCAGATGCTTAAGCAGCTGTCGCTCGTAACCGGCATGATGATCGGCAATGTGATGTGCCGCAGCTACCTTATAGACGGACAGCGACTGCCCGATAAAGTAGTGGACGAACTGCGCGAGATAGTGCGTGGCGAAGGCAGTGAGCTGTGCTCGCTGGAGAACGACGAAATCGACAACCTTTTCCGCCGCAACTTCAACTATTTCGACCGCCTGTTTACCCACCGTACCGTAGCATCGATAGCCCATGCCTTTGCAAGCGAACTCGAATCGAGGCGCACATTCAGCGCGCAGGAGGTTCTCGACCATCTGCGCGACCTGGCAGGACTCTGAATAAAACCACAAGAACCCGGTGTGGCCCGGTGTGGCACAACTGAATTTTTTTACTGATAAGTCTTTTTTTTAAGGTATATGCCATGTGTTTGCTGAATTTATTGTAACTTTGTGTGATATTGCACTTGTTGTATATAATAAATTTTGAAACATGAGCGACGATACTCCAAAATGGACTGAGATTGAGCACCTGCCCGCATGGGACGAGGAATACTATCACGTATACACAGCCAAGAAATTTGGCAAATGGGTAATGCTCAAGACACTTAAACCGGAACTTGCCGACAATGCCGATGCGCGGGCCATGATTGAAAAGGAGTTCGACGTACGATACAACCTGGCGCACCCCAACATAGTGATGATAAACGACTATGAGGAAGTGCCGGGCCTCGGGCGCTGCATAATCACCGACGACGTGTATGGCGATTCGCTGCGCAAGCTTATCGATGAGCATAAGCTCACCGCCGACCACATCGAAAAATTGCGCACATCGCTTCCGAGTGCTCTGAAGTATATCCAGAACAACCATATAGTGCATCATCCTATACGTCCCGAACGTATTATCTTTACCGAGAATATAGGCAATCTGAAGCTTATCGACGTAGGTTTCGAGCAGACTCCGGCGCTAACTCCGCATGATACAGCGGAAGACATATACAACTACGGCACCATTGTGCTTGAGGCTTTAGACAGCTGCGGACATCACGATTCGGTGCTGCGGCACGTGGCTGAGCGCTGTACCAGCTCCGACAGCCGTCGCCGGTACAAAGACATTGATTCGCTGCAGCTTGCCCTCGACAACCGCAAGTCGAATCGACTATATATCACTATAATTATTTTCCTTACCATTATGGTGGCGATACTGGCGTGGCTTTCATCGCCGTATGCCCCCAACCCTCCTATGTAACCATGTCTGTTACTATAAAAAAAATAGCCCCTACAGCAAGCGAACTGCGCAGTTACGTAAAGTTCGGCATCGACCTGTACAAGGGCAATGATTATTATGTGCCGCCATTGATTTTCGATGAAGTGGCAACCTTAATGCCCGACAAGAATCCGGCGTTTGAATTCTGTACGGCTCAATCGTTTATGGCTTACCGCAACAACGAGCCTGTTGGCCGTATCACAGCCATCATCAACGATATAGTGAATGAAAAGACAGGTGAGCGCACCATGCGCTTTGGTTTTGTCGATTTTATCGATGATGCCGAGGTTGTCGACGCCTTGTTCAAGGCTGCCGAAGACTGGGGCCGTAGCCGTGGCATGAACAAAATTGTGGGCCCCATGGGATTCACCGACATGGACCACGAAGGTATGCTTACCGAAGGATTCGAGGAAATGGGTACCATGGCCACATTGTACAATTATCCTTATTATCCGGCCCATATGGAGCGCATGGGCTACGGTAAGGAAGTGGACTGGATTGAATTCCGCATGACTGTGCCCGACGCAATTCCTGAAAAGTATAAGCGCATAGCCGACATTGTGGCACGCAAATACAATCTGTCGGTAAAAAAATTCACTTCGCGTAAAAAAATCAAGCAGGAATACGGACATGCCCTCTTCGAACTAATCAACGAGGCCTATACAGGCATTTACGGCTATTCGCCCCTGACCGAACGTCAGATTGACTATTATATCGACATGTATCTGGGTGTGATACGCCTTGAAGACGTATGCCTGATAGTGGACGGCGATGGCAAGCTGGTGGCAGTGGGCATAAGTATGCCGTCGCTGTCGCAGGCTTTGCGCCGCAGCGGAGGCAAACTGTTTCCTACAGGCTGGTATCATCTGTGGAAAGCCATACGCGGCAAGGTCGATGTGGTAGACCTGCTGCTGGTGGCTGTAAAACCCGAGTATCAGAGCAAAGGTGTGAACGCCATGATTTTCGCCGACCTCATACCGGTGTATGTAAAGAACGGGTATAAGTATGCCGAAAGCAATATTGAACTCGAAGGTAATGAAAATGTTCAGAAACAGTGGGAATATTTCGAGTACCGTCAGCATCGCCGCCGCCGTGCATGGTCGAAAAATTTGTAATTTATGGAAAACAATACTGACAATAAAAAGCCTTCGTTCGCCGATGATTTCAAACGCAGGCTAAAGGATATAAAAACCACACGCTGGATACGCTTCGGCATTGTGGCGGCTATATATATCGCTTGGGTTATATGGATGCAGTCGCCTGTGTGGCTTTTGGCTCTGATACTGCTGTTCGATATCTATATCACCGGCTACATACCGTTTACCTGGTGGAAGCACAGCAAAAGCAAGGCCACCCGCTCGGTGATGAGCTGGGTCGATGCCATAGTGTATGCACTGATTCTGGTGTACTTTGTGTTCAATTTCGTGGGCCAGAACTATCAGATACCTTCGTCGTCGCTGGAGAAAACTCTGCTTACAGGCGACTATCTGTGGGTCAACAAGGTCACATACGGCCCGCGTGTGCCCATGACTCCGGTACACTTTCCGTTGGTACACAACACTCTGCCCATACTCAACTGCGACAGCTATCTCGACCATCCTTCGGTTGAATACCGCCGCCTGAAAGGTCTGCGCTCAGTTGAGAGCGGTGACATTGTGGTATTCAATTTCCCGGCCGGTGATACTGTATCGACAAAGCTTGAAAACAGTGCCGAATATTACGAAATGCTTGTAAAACGCTACGGATGGGCCGAAGTGAACAGCAACAAAGCTATGTTCGGCGATATCAAATACCGTCCGGTCGACCGCCGTACCAACTTTGTAAAGCGTGTGGTGGGCATGCCCGGCGAGCGCATCAGCATCAAAGGCGACACCATATATATCAATGGCAAGAAGCAGCTTGTGCCCGAGAACGCACAGTTTCTTTATTTTGCTCTTATGAGCCGTCCGCTTAGCGAGGAGCAGTGCCACGAACTTGGCATTGCCCTGGCCGATGTACAGATGGTGCCGTCCAACAGGCCGGAGTTCGGCTATACTGTCGACGCCATGCCTGCCGGAAACAAAACCGGTTCCTACCTGTATCAGTTGCCAATGACTCAGGCCATGATTGACAGCCTCAAGGCCGATGGCCAGCTGGTGAATTATCTGCGTTGGGACGGCAGTGCCCAGGAGTATTACCTCTTCCCGCAGGGAATAGCCGACATAGAGCAGTGGACACTGGCCGATTATGGCGGCGACGAAGGCCTGCTGATACCGCAAAAAGGTATGACAGTAGAACTTACACCGCGCAACTGGCTTTTATATCAACGCTGCATACGCAACTATGAGGGCCACAGCGATGCTGAGTTCAAAAATGGCAAAGTGTACATCGGCGGCAAACCTGCCGACAGCTATACCTTTGCTATGGACTATTACTTTATGATGGGCGACAACCGCCACATGTCGCAGGACTCGCGTTTCTGGGGCTTTGTGCCCGAAGACCATATCGTAGGTACTCCTATGTTTGTGCTGGTGTCGTTCGACCCCGAACGCAGCATATTCAACGGCGGTTTGCGCTGGAACCGCATACTGCGCGATGCAAATCCCGATAAATAACCGTGACATTATAATTCAAAACTCCATATAAATGAATATACTTCTGCTTGGCTCGGGCGGTCGCGAATCAGCCCTGGCATGGAAACTCAGTCAGAGTCCTCGTTGCAACAACCTGTATATCGCCCCAGGCAACGGCGGCACAGGAGCATATGGCACCAACGTGAAGCTTTCGCCTCTGGATTTTGAAGGCATACGCCGTTTTGTGGCCGACAATGCAATAGATATGATTGTTGTAGGCAACGAAGACCCGCTCGTGGCCGGTATATACGACTATTTTGAGTCGGACAATGTGCTTGTGGCCGGCCCTTCGAAAGCCGGCGCCGAACTCGAGGGCAGCAAGGATTTTGCCAAGCGTTTCATGTATAAACACGGCATACCTACTGCAGCCTACCGCAGCTTTACCGCACAGACAGTGGAGGAAGGCTGTGAGTTCCTGGCATCGCTGAAGGCTCCCTATGTGCTGAAGGCCGACGGTCTGGCAGCCGGCAAGGGTGTGCTTATAATCGACAATCTGGAAGAGGCATGCAAGTCGTTGCGCGAAATGCTGGGCGGCATGTTCGGCCGGTCGTCGTCTACAGTGGTGATAGAGGAATTCCTGTCGGGCATAGAATGTTCGGTATTCGTTGTCACTGATGGCAACGGTTCGTACCGTGTGCTGCCTGTGGCCAAAGACTACAAGCGTATCGGCGAAGGCGATACCGGCCTCAACACCGGCGGTATGGGTGCTGTAAGCCCGGTGCCGTTTGCCGACGAGGTATTCATGCGCAAAGTAGATGAACGTATAATTAAACCTACAGTCGAGGGCCTGAAATCCGACGGTATAGTATACCGCGGCTTCATATTCCTGGGCCTTATAAACGTAGGCGGCGAGCCTATGGTGATAGAGTACAATGTCCGTATGGGCGATCCGGAAACCGAAGTGGTCATGCCGCGCCTGGCCTCCGACCTGGTAGATTTGATTGAAGCCGCCGCCAAGGGCAATTTAGGCGATGTTCCTGCCGAACACGATCCCCGTCCGGCTGTTACCGTCATGGCGGTGTCGGGCGGCTATCCCGGCTCGTATCCCAAGGGTAAGGCCATCAGCGGCAATCTGCAGCCTGAGGGCAGCATAGTGTTCCACGCCGGAACTTCGATTGATGCCGACGGACAGCTTGTGACCGCCGGAGGCCGTGTAATGGCTGTGACATCGCTGGCCGATACCATCGAAGCTGCTCGCGAAAAATCGTACAAGGCATTGGAAAACATACATTTCGACGGCATGTACCGTCGAGGCGACATAGGCTGTGATATTCTGAAAATGATGAAGTAAACTGATGCTGTCGGTAACCAGATATCTTCATTCGCGCTTCAATGCCATCCTTGCTCTGCTGCTGATGCTGGCTGGGGCATGGCTTGGTTTCAGCCGTGGCGATTTGCCGGAACTTGCCGGCGACAAAGGATTTGCCTTGCCGTCGGCCATAGAGTGGCTTCGCAGCCCTCTGCTCAGTTTTTGGGTAAACATAGCCTGCAACCTGCTGGCTGTGGGGCTGATGATATGGATAAACCGCAGCTATAATTTTATAAAGGCGCTGACACTCATTTATGTGAGTGTGTTCGCTTATATGCAGCTCGCCACCCCGGGCGTGCTCGACCAGTTCTACAGCGGCACTGCACTGTGTGTGGTGTTGCTGTTCTGTATCGGACTTCTGTTTGAGTGTTTCGGGCAGCGCACCCCCGAGTCGATGCGGAAGATATTCATGATATTCTTTCTGCTTTCGGCGGGTACGGCCACGCAGTATGTATATGCCGGCTATGTGCTTGTGTTTCTGGTCGGTTGCATACAGATGCGCATATTTGGTCTGCGCACAGCAATAGCCGCTCTGCTGGGCATAGTCACGCCCTGGTGTTTGATGATAGGGTCCGGCCTGGTTCAGCCCTCGCAACTCCACTGGCCCACATTTGTAAATATATTCAGTGCCATTGATATGGCCGAAACCATGGTGCTGCTGCTGACGGTGCTTGTGACGATACTGTTGCTATTCGCAGGCATGACACTCACCTTCTTCAAGGTTCTTACCTATAATGCCCGCCGGCGCTCCTTCAACGGAGTTCTGTCGATACTGTCGGTGTTTACTGTGCTTGCCATGATGGTGGATTATACCAATATAATCACCTACATACCTGCGCTGAACGTGTGCGCAGCTTTTTGGGTAAGCCATTTTTTTGCAATCCATAACACAGAAAAATCGTATATGGCGATTCTGTCGCTGTATGTAATTTATATAGCCCTTTTCGTATGGAAAATCGTTCTTTGAATATCATTATAGAGAAGCATGTACCGTTTCTGGCAGGCTTGCTTGAGCCGTATGCCAACGTGCGTTATCTCGACAGTGCTGAAATTGATGAGGAAAAGATGCGCTCCACCGACGCTCTGATTACCCGTACCCGCACCCGCTGCGACCGCTCTATACTTGAGCTTTCGCGCTGCAGCTTCATAGGCACCGCCACCATAGGCACCGACCATATCGACACCGCTTACTGCGCCGAGCGGCACATTGCCGTGGTAAACGCTCCCGGTTGCAATGCCCCCGCGGTGGCTCAGTATGTGATGTCGTCGATAGTACACATGGCCAACAGACCGTTGTCGCAGTATACTCTGGGTATTGTGGGAGTAGGGCATGTAGGTTCTATAGTGGAGAAGTGGGCCAAGGCATTCGACATGCGTGTGCTTGTATGCGACCCTCCGCGCGAACGTGCTGAAGGCGGCGACGGCTGGAGCAGTCTTGACCGGATAGCTGCAGAGTCCGACATCATCACCTTTCATACACCGCTGACCAAAGATGGCGACGACGCTACCTGGCATATGGCCGACGCATCGTTCTTCGACAAACTGCGTCGTGCCCCCATAATCATCAACAGCGCACGCGGCCCTGTAGTGGATACCGAGGCCCTGATAGAAGCGCTCGACAGCGGCAAGGTGTCAAAAGCCGTAATCGACTGCTGGGAAGGCGAGCCCGCCATCAGTACCGAACTGCTGCGCCGTGCGGCAATTGCCACACCTCACATTGCCGGTTACTCGCATGAGGGCAAGGTACGTGCATCACAGATGGTGCTCGACGCTCTCACCAACTTTTTTACTCTGCCGCGTATATCACTGGGCATGAATGTAAGCATGAGGGTACCGTCGAGTGTGCGCGTGGTCGACCTGGTGCAGACCTGTAATCTAATGACTGATACTGCCGCGCTTAAGGCAAATCCGGAGAATTTCGAGCAGATGCGCGACAACTACAAATACCGTACAGAGGTAAAAGGAGGCAAGATAGACTGATGCGTCGCGGTGTATACATATTGGCTGCTCTGCTGTGGATGTGCCTTATGGCAGCTTGCGGCGACGACGAGCACTTCAAGGTCACCGGCACTATTGAAGGGGCGCCGACGTTCAACATGCGTTTCCATTACTTCGGCGATGATGCCCTGCACACAGGCATAACTGCCTCGCGCGAAGGCAAATTCACATTCGCAGGCTCATCGCGACAGCCTGTGATGGTGGAGATATTCGACAATGACTATCATCTGATGGGGCGCCTGTATGCCCGCAACGGCGATGAAATCAAATGTGTGCTAAACCGGCAGAACCCCTATAAGTCGACCTTCGAAGGCAACGAAGTAAACAAGCGCTGGACTAAATTCATCAACGCCAACGCCGAGGTGCTGCTGCGTCCGGGCTATGATGCCAACGCTCTGATTGCAAAATATGTAAGCGATAATCCCGACGATATTGTATCGGCCATGCTCATTTCGGGCAGCTACGATGCGGCCCGCGATGTAGCCGGAGCCGACTCGCTGATACATATGCTGGGAGCCGATGCCCGTCAGGTGAATATAATCGAAAGCTGCGAGTATATGCTCAACCGTGTGGCGACCAAAGAAGCCTCTAAGCCAGTGCTGCCGATGACATTCGCCGACAACGACGACTCGCTGCGCAGCTATAACCCTCGGCACAGTCGCCTGTCGCTGATAGTGATAAGCGACAATAAAAGCGGGCGAGCCGACTCCATAGTGCCTCAGTTGCGCCGTCTGCGCCGAACATATAACGACAAACAGCTGGCCATAGTGGACTTTTCGGTCGACCGCGACACTACAGTCTGGAAACAGAGCATACGCAACGATAGCTCACGCTGGCTGCAGGGCTGGGGAGCAGGTTCGCTGGCATCGCCCGCCATAAGCCGTCTGGGCGTACGTTCGCTACCCTTCTTTGTGGTGGCAGACTCAACCGGCAAACAGCTCTACCGCGGTTTATCTATCGCACAGGCACTAAAGTATATAAAATAACACCATGTTAGTAAAGACCTACGGAGCCGCTGTGCAAGGCATCGACGCAATGGTTGTGACCATAGAGGTGTCGATGGAAGCGCGCGGCTGGAATTTCACCATCGTCGGCCTGCCCGACACGGCTGTAAAGGAGAGCTACGAGCGCATAAACACAGCTTTGCGCGAGTCGGGCATGAATCTGCCGCGCCGTTCGGTGGTGGTGAACATGGCGCCCGCCGATATTAAAAAAGAAGGCGCTGCCTTCGATCTTCCGATTGCCGTCGGTCTGCTTGCCGCAGGCGAAGTGATACAGCCCGTCGAGCTTGATTCATACATGATTATGGGCGAGCTGTCGCTCGACGGACACGTGCGCCCCGTGCGCGGTATACTGCCCATGGCTATCCAGGCCCGCAAGGCCGGATTCAAATACATGATTGTGCCGGAGGAAAACGCCACCGAAGCCGCAGTGGTAAATGATATTACCGTGTACGGTGTGAAGAATATAGTCCAGGTGCTGGAGATAGTGCAGGGTTTTCCGTCGATAGGTCCTACCGTGGTAGATACACGTGCCGAGTTTGCCGCCGCACAGCAGTATTTCGACTTCGACTTCAGCGAGGTCAAAGGCCAGGAGAACGTCAAGCGAGCCTTTGAGGTAGCCTGTGCAGGCGGCCACAACATACTTCTGGTGGGCCCTCCCGGCTCGGGCAAGTCAATGATGGCCAAGCGCCTGCCCTCCATACTTCCGCCTTTGACACTGCGCGAGGCTCTGGAAACCACCAAGATACACTCGGTGGCGGGACGTCTGAAACAAGGTTCGCGGCTGCTTACCCACCGACCGTTCCGTTCGCCTCACCACACCGTATCACCGGTGGCTCTGGTAGGCGGAGGTTCCAATCCCAAGCCGGGTGAAATTTCGCTGGCCCACAATGGTGTGCTGTTTCTCGACGAGCTACCCGAATTCAGTCGCACAGTACTGGAAGTTATGCGCCAGCCGCTCGAAGACCGTCATATAACCGTGTCCAGAGCCAAATACAACGTGGATTATCCAGCATCGTTCATGCTGGTAGCCTCGATGAATCCATGTCCGTGTGGCTACTATAACCATCCTACCAAGGCCTGCACCTGCCTGCCGGGAGCCGTAAACAAGTATCTGGGCAAAATATCCGGCCCGCTGCTCGACCGTATCGACCTGCAGGTTGAAATTCTGCCGGTGCCTTTCGAAAAGTTGGCAGATGCCGCTACCGGCGAGCCATCAGCGGCCATACGCGAGAGGGTGGTGAAGGCACGGGCCATTCAGGCCGCACGCTTTGCCGATGAGCCGACGATACACTGCAACGCACAGATGAACAGCCGTCTGCTGCAGCGCTGGTGTCAGCTGTCGAAAGAAAGCTCCGACATACTGCAGCATGCCATGATAAAGTTCGACATGAGCGCACGCGCCTACGACCGCATACTGAAGGTGTCGCGCACCATAGCCGACCTCGACAACAGCGACGAAATAATGCCCCACCACATGAGCGAGGCCGTAAACTACCGCAATCTCGACCGAAGCAACTGGGGCACAACTATTTGAATATGGAACAGAACAAACTCTGCATAGGCTATGACGGCAAACGCGCCGCCTGCAACCTCACCGGTCTTGGCAACTACAGTCGCTATACGGTGCAGGCAATGGCTGTGCATTTTCCATCGGACAAATATCTGTTGTATACGCCTGAGGTTAAGTGTTCCGACCGCCTTAGCGAACTCCTGGCCATGGGCAATGTGGAACTGCGACAGCCGCAGTCGGCCTTGGGCCGGCACTTTGGCTCGCTGTGGCGCACTTTCGGAATACCGGCGGCCCTGAGTGCCGACAATGTGGCCGTGTACCACGGCCTCAGCAACGAACTTCCACTGAACATCAAAAGCGCCGGCATTGCCTCGGTAGTGACTATCCACGACCTTATATACCGTCGTGTGAAGGCCGACTATGCCGCCGTCGACCGCCGGCTGTATGACTTCAAGTACCGCCGCTCGGCCGAAAATGCCACCCGTGTTATTGCCATCAGCGAGTGTACCAAGCGCGACCTCATCAGTGACTATAATATCGACCCTGCTAAAATCGATGTGATTTACCAGGGCTGCGACCCGGCGTTCTTCAATAAGGTCAGCGGCGAGCAGTGCAACGAATTGCGCAGTCGCCTGGGTCTGCCCGAGCGCTTTATAGCAAGCGTGGGCACAGTTCAGAGCCGCAAGAACCAGCTGCTGGCCGTGAAGGCCCTGCGCGGCTTGCCCGACGACGTGGTACTGGCCATAGCCGGCGGCCGCGACAAGGCCTATGGCGCCGAGATTGACCGCTATATTGCCTCCAACCGTCTGACCCACCGTGTGAAATGGCTCGGCCCGGTGTCGTGGCCCGACCTGCCGGTGCTTTATGCCACGGCCACGTTCTCGAGCTATACTTCGCGATACGAGGGTTTCGGCATACCGCTGGTAGAGTCCATTGCCAGCGGCACACCGCTGATTGCCGCCACCGGTTCATGCCTTGAGGAGGCCGGCGGCCCCGGGGCTGTATATGTCGACCCCGACGACGTGGATGCCTACGTGGATGCCGCCCGCCGTCTGCTCGACGACTCCTGGTTCTGCCGCAAGCTGGCCGAGCAGGGCGCACGATACATACGCAAGTTCAATACCGGCGATTTTGCCCGTAAAACCATGGCATGCTATAAGAAAGCCATAATTGACACGTTAGATTTATTATGAAAAAGACTATACTGATAATTGGCGCCGGCGGTTTCATCGGCGGTTTCATAGCCCGCGAGGCATTGAGCCGCGGTTACGACACATACGTGGGTGTGCGCGAAAGCACCTCGCGCCGCTATCTGCAGGAACCCGAACTGAAATTTGTGGTTTTCGACTACGACAACCCCGGGTCGGTGGCCGAAACCTTGCGCGCATCCGTGCCTGAGTCCGGCCGCTGGGATTACATAATATGGAATCTCGGCGCCACAAAGTGTACCAACTTCAGCGACTTCAACAAAATCAACTTCCAGTATCTGCGCGACTTTGTGGAGGTACTGATAAGCCAAAACGCTGTGCCCGAACGCTTCCTTTTTATGAGTTCGCTCAGCGCAGTAGGACCCGCCGACGAGCAGAACTATACCCCCATAAGCTCGCGCACCATACCAAACCCCAACACCCGCTACGGCCTGTCGAAAATAAAGGCTGAAACATATCTGGAAACCAAGCCCGAACTGCCGTGGATAATATTCCGGCCGACAGGAGTTTACGGACCTCACGAAAAGGACTATCTGATGATGATAAAGAGCATCGACTCGCACTTCGACTTCGGAGTCGGCTATCGCAAGCAGATGTTGACATTCATTTATGTCAGCGACCTTGTGAACGCCATGTTCGACGCTCTCGCCGCCGGCGTGCTGCGCAAGAAATACATAATCAGCGAAGACCGAGCCTACACCCAGAAGGAATTCCGGAATATAGTGTCGAAGCGTCTGGGCGGAAAATGGGTAGTGCCTGTGAAACTGCCCATGTGGGCTGTGTACGCGGCATCGGTCGTAGCTGAGAAGTGGGGACTGATACGCCTAAAACCCTCTACTCTCAACCGCGATAAATTCAAGATAATGAAGCAGCGCAACTGGAACTGCGATGTATCGGACGCCAAGCGCGACTTCGGCTTCAATCCGCAGTTCCCGCTTGAGCGCGGCATAGACATAACGGTAGAAGAATATCTTAAATCGAAAAAGAAATGAGCGACAAGCGTCAGCCCCGGATACCGCGCCGGTTCTTGGCGGTAACTATACTGTTCATGCTGCCGGTGCTGGGATTTTCGACATTGTTGGGCAAGTGTCCCGACGATTCACCTCTGACCACATTCGTGTGGTTCTATCCGCTGTATGTGTTCGCGGCCGGCATTTGCGCCGTGATGTGCTACCCGGCCCGGCGCGAACTGGCATGGATACTGCTGGCAATCATGTTGTTGACCCATATGGCTTTGTGGTATAGTATATTATGACAGACGAATTACAGGAGTACATCGAGCAACATATCAGCGAGGAACCCGCCCACCTGGCAAAACTCTACCGCCATACCCAGCTTACCCGCCTTTACCCGCGCATGTGTTCGGGGTATATTCAAGGCCGTATGCTTAAAATGCTCACACAGATGATTAGCCCTATGCGGGTGCTCGAATTAGGTACATTCACCGGCTATTCGGCCCTGTGCATGGCCGAAGGTATGCCCGAAGGAGCGGAACTGCATACTGTAGAACTCGACGACGAGTATGCCGACGATATACGCAGCTATTTTGAATCCGCACCGTGCGGCGGCAAAATCACCCTCCATATTGGCGATGCCCTCGAACTCACCCGGCAGTTGCCCGGCCCGTGGGACATGGTGTTTATCGATGCCAACAAACGTCAGTACAGCGAATATTATAAGGCTGTGTTACCGCTGGTGCCCTCGGGCGGATATATAATTGCCGACAATACCTTGTGGTCGGGCAAAGTTACCGAGGACTGTCACGACGGCCAGACCGATGCCATACGCCGTTTCAACGACCTTGTAGCCGCAGACCCGCATGTGGAAAAAGTGATTCTGCCCTTGCGCGACGGCATGACTATCATACGCAAACTCTAAAAGAATGTTTGAATCTACGCGTAACAGCAGTTGTCAAATAAAAAACCTATTCCGGGGCACTGAGCGGCGCACGCGGATGTACACCACCGAATAGAGGCTTGCTATTATAAGGGCCCCGATGGTGTTCGACAACCAGTCGGGGGGTGTTATAATATCGAACATCTCCAGTACAATCATAAGTGAACTCAGTATGAGCAGTGCGAAACTGATTCGGTAAGTGCGTTTCATAGTTGTATTTTTTTTTGCATTAAAACAATACAGAACGGAACTAAGTTGCTTTTTTAGCACTATATATTTTGTAATCAGCTATAAAAAACGTAAATTTGCGGAAGATAATCAAAACCTTGAAAGATGATAAACAAACTAAAAACACTCTCCTTTGCCCTTATCGCCTTGCTGATGGCAGCATGCTCGGGCATAGACCGTGGCGACGATGTACGGTCTGAACTGCTGGGCTTTGTACCCGACAAGACTCAGGTTGTCATTTCCATTAATCCTCAGAAAATGCTGCGCAGCGCCGGCGGCGACTGGACTGAGGCCGACGGAATAGTGCGCGGCCCGTATATCGACGATTTATTGAATCAGGTAGGCGAGCATGTAAAGTTTGACGAGAATGCCGATGCTTATCTTAAAATTAAAGGCTTGAATCCGGAGTCGGTGATTGTAGCTTCGGGCAATAACCTCAATTCGTGGTACATGCTTGGAGCAGTGACCGACAAGAACCTCCTGACTGACTATATCAGCAACGTCTGCGATATGAAGATAGAGAATAAAAGCGGTTTCGATGTCGTGAATCTGAAGAAAGATGCATGTTTGCTTATCGACAATACCGACCAGCTGCTGTGGATGGTAACGGAGAGAGATTCCGACGATGCCGTACGCTTTGTGAAGAACATCAAGTCGCGCGCCGCCGACAAATCTATGTCCAAGTGGGCGCACAAGTACCTGGGCAGTGGCGACAACTACTTCAGCGCCATGGGCAACTTCAGCGCCATGGGCGTGAACCTCAACGGACTTATGCGCATGATGAACGTTCCCGCCGACATGCTTGGCGGTGACATATCGTATATGGTTCTAACCGCCGGCGAAAGCGGCCACAAGGCATCGGTCCACCTGATGACTCTCGATGCCGAGGGCAAAAATGTGCCCTTGTTCAACGAGCGCTTTTACAAGTCGGCCGACCTTTCGGCCTGGAATATGTTGCCCGATGCCTGTGAATCAAAGTTTGCACTGGGTATTTCCGGCAAGGAAGTGATGGCAGACCTGCCGATTCTGCGCAGTGCAATCGAAAACAATTTACTGGTCGATGCTATTGAATCGCTGCAGTCCATTGCCATGGGTATAAGCTCGATTGACTATTCATCTCTGGAAGCCGCATCCAACAACATCGTCACTTATCCTGTAAAGAACGGTGCTGTAGTGGCCAAATTTGCACCCGGCAAGAGCGCCGAAATACTCAAATTCATAGCATCGTCTGTACCTGATATCCAAACTGTAGACGACAATACCCTGAAACTCGATATGACCCAGGCTAATATCAAAGGACTCGATGCTATTTACTTCAGCAACCAAAATGATGCTCTGATAGTAAGCGCCGACAATGCCAAGCCCGGCAACCGTTCCGAGTCGCTGCCCTCCAATACTCTGGCCTACAGCTATTCAAATGGCAAAGTATACGGAACTCAGGGCATGATGGCCTTTGCAGCCGAAATGCTCAAGTCGGCCACCGGCTCATGGAATGCCGACGGCATACACTCCGAAGCCGAATACACCGACAAGTGTCCGGGCACTATGGCTCTGTTTATAAAGACCGCATCGGTATATATTGCCGAGATGAACAAAATGCAGAAAGAACAGGCTGTAATGTTCGACGAACTTTACGATGACGATGAATTGTCGGACTATGAGCCCGTAAGCGTGGCCATAGTCGACTCTGTTGAGTAATTGATGCAAAGAATAAACAGCATAACATTTGAAAATACGCTGCCTGCGGTATTCCGCGCAGTAAGCGGCGACTCAGCCATAGAGCATAGCGATGTATGGCTGAGTCGCCGCTCGTTCTTGCGCCCCGGCAGGTACACGGTGGAGGCCGCCTCGGGCACCGGCAAGTCGTCGATGTGCAGCTTCATCTACGGCAACCGCCACGACTACGACGGAACCATATTGTTCAACTCCACCGACATACGCAGTTTCGGCATCGGCGACTGGTGCGAGCTGCGCCGACGCCATCTGGCCCTACTGCCGCAGGAGCTGCGCCTTTTTCCGGAAATAAGCGTGTGCGAGAACATAATGCTTAAAAACCGTCTGACCGATTTCTTCAGCGAGCAGGAGATAAAAAATCTGCTGGCCGAGTTCGATCTGCTGCATAAGTACGACATCGCGGCAGGCCTGCTCTCGATAGGCCAGCAGCAGCGTGTGGCCATAGTGCGGGCTTTGTGCCAGCCATTCGACTTTCTGCTGCTCGATGAGCCTGTAAGCCATCTCGACCGCGAGAACAACCTCATAGCCGCCCGCATGATTATGGAGGCTGCCCATAGCCGCGACGCTGCGATAATATCAACCTCAGTAGGCAATCCGCTGTTGCTCCGGGCAGGCGACAGCCCCGGCGAGTCAATCGTAGAAATAAAACTCTGAACCTATGGTCTGGAACCTGTTAAAGAAAAACATATCGGTAGGGCAGATAGCAGGCTACGCCGTGGCAAACTTGGTGGGCCTGACGATAGTGCTTACTGCCATACGCTTCTACAGCGATGTTCGCGGAGCTTTCAGCGACGGTGACGACTCCTTTGTCGGCTCCGACTATATGATAATATCCAAGCCGGTGCCTCTGCTGTCGGTAATAGGCGGCGGCAGGCAGGAAGCCACCACCTTCACCCCCGACGAAATCGACCGGCTTCGCAGTCAGCCATGGGTAAAGAAAGTAGGGGAGTTCAAGTCGGCCGAATTCGATGTCGGAGCATATATAGAACTTGGAGGCCGCAGGATGTCTACGGCCCTGTTCTTTGAGTCCATACCCGACGAATTTTACGACGTCAGTCCATCAGACTGGACTTTCGACCCGTCGGATCCGATGATTCCTATAGTACTGTCGAAAGACTATCTTGCGCTATACAACTTCGGCTTCGCGGCCTCGCGCGGCTATCCGCAGCTGAGCGAGGAGCTTATCAGAAAGGTGCCGATAAGTGTGGCTCTGGCAGGAAACGGCCGCTACGACCGTCTGCCGGCACGTATAGCCGGCTTTTCGTCGCGGCTCAACACCATAGCCGTGCCCGAAGAGTTCATGCAGTGGGCCAACAAGCGCTACGGCACTCCCGGACAGCCTGTCGAAGCACCCTCGCGTCTGATTGTAGAGGTAAGCAAGCCCGGCGATCCGGCCATAGAGCGCTACTTAGGGGAGCATGGCATAGAAATAGGCGGCGACAAGGCAAATTCGTCGCGCGCCATATACCTTATGACCCTGATTACCGGCATAGTGGCAAGTGTAGGTGTGATAATCACACTGCTGGCGGTATTCATACTTGTGCTGAGCATATACCTGCTGATACAGAAAAGTCGCGAAAAACTGCACGACCTAATACTGCTGGGTTATTCACCCGGTCAGATATGCCGCTACTACTATCGCCTTGTAGGCCTGGTGAACCTTGTAGTACTTGTGCTGGCCATAACAGCCTCGGCGACAGCCTCGCTGCTGTGGCGTCCGTCGCTTGCCGCCATGGACATTACAGGCGGCAGCATATTGGCGCCGGTACTTGCCGGTACAGCACTGATAGTACTGATAACCATATTCAACTTTTACACCATCCGCCGCCTGGTTATGAGAGCGGCATGCTGAAATGTTAAGCATCGACGGACCCATAGGTGTGTTCGACTCCGGCTACGGCGGACTCACCATTCTGCGTGGCATCAGAAAACTGTTGCCGCAGTACGATTACATATATCTGGGCGACAATGCCCGTGCGCCATACGGCAACCGCTCGTTCGACATAGTGTATCAGTTTACGCTCGAAGCGGTCAATGAGCTTTTCAGCCGCGGCTGTCCACTGGTGATAATAGCCTGCAACACCGCATCGGCTAAGGCTCTGCGCAGCATACAGCAGCGCGACCTGCCGGGTATCGACCCCACGCGGCGTGTGCTTGGTGTGATACGCCCCACTGTAGAAGTGTTGGGGCAGTTGAGTTCCGGAGGGCACGTGGGAGTGTTCGGCACACCCGGAACCATTGCGTCGCAGTCGTACGACATAGAAATAGCCAAACTCTATCCGGACTTCGTCACCACCGGACAGCCATGCCCCATGTGGGTGCCGTTGGTGGAGAATAAAGAGGCCGACGGCCCCGGTGCGGACTATTTTGTACATAAGTATATAAGCCGACTGCTTGAGGCCGATCCGAAAATCGACAGTGTGGTGCTGGGCTGCACACACTATCCGCTGCTTATCAATAAAATAAGGCAGTACATGCCTGCCGGCATACGTATAATAGAGCAGGGCGATATTGTGGCGGCATCGCTCAGCGACTATCTGCAGCGCCACCCCCGGATGGAGAGCCGACTTACACGCGGCGGTACAGTGGAATACCTAACCACTGAAAATCCCGAGAAATTCAACGACCTGGCAGCATTGTTCATGCAAAGCGAGGTAAACGCCAGCCGACTATAAAAAACACGGAGTGCCAATGACGAGGGCCGGCGCTCCGTGTTTTTGCTGTCTTTGCAGTCATCGGCCTGCGGTAATTTCACCCGCATCACAGGAGATTACGATCTCTGGCCGTTAAAGCATGCAACTAATAAGTGTTTGTCATATTAACGCATTTTTAACGCTCAGAGTTCATGTTTACGGATATTATTATTAACTTTGCAGCCTCAATTTCAAACATAGCAGTTTTATGTCAACAAACACAGTCGATAAAGCACGCAAGGTTACTACCATGCGTCTGATCGAAATGAAACAGCGTGGTGAGAAAATTGCCATGCTCACAGCTTATGACTATTCGATGGCCCGTCTGGTCGACGAGGCCGGCATGGATGTGATACTCGTAGGTGACTCGGCCGCCAATGTAATGTTGGGCTCCGATACCACTCTGCCCATAACACTTGACCAGATGATTTACCATACCCGTTGTGTTACAAACGGTGTCAGCCGCGCTTTGGTTGTATGTGATATGCCTTTCGGTACATATCAGGGCAATTCCAAGGAGGCGCTTGCCTCAGCAATACGCATAATGAAGGAGAGCGGTGCCGAGGCTGTGAAAATGGAGGGCGGTGCTGATGTGCGCGAGAGCATCGAACGCATAATTTCTGCCGGAATACCTGTAATGGGTCATCTGGGGCTTACTCCGCAGTCAATAAACAAGTTCGGTACTTACGCCGTACGGGCAAAGGAAGAGGCAGAGGCCGCCAGACTGATAGCCGACGCGCACATGCTTGAGGAGATAGGCTGCTTTGCCTTGGTACTGGAGAAAATACCCGCCGCTCTGGCTGAGCGTGTTTCCAAGGAGGTGAATATACCTACTATCGGTATAGGAGCCGGAGGCGGCTGTGACGGACAGGTGCTGGTGCTTCAGGATATGCTGGGCATCAACAAAGGATTCTCGCCCAAGTTCCTGCGTCGATATGCCGACTTAGGCACCATAATCAACAACTCTATAGTGCAATATATCAGCGACGTTAAAAGCAGCGACTTTCCAAACGCCTCCGAACAGTACTGATTCCGTCCGGCAGGTACGGATAATATACAGCCGGCACAGCCTCACGTAAAGGAGGCTGTGCCGGCTTGCTTATATGTATCTGATATGTAGTGCCGTGTAGCTGTAGATGTCCGCAAAAGTCAAATAAAAGATTTAACAACGCGAGTTCGGGATAAGAACTTTATGATTTTCAACCAAGCAAAAGACAACATAGAGTATTGGGCGGCCTTTCAAGGTCGCCTGATTTATTTGTACAGTTTGGTGTTGTTAATCCCAGAGGACAAGCTGCCCGTTT
>CAJTRC010000034.1 GCA_910578365.1 uncultured Muribaculaceae bacterium | reverse complement strand
GATTTTGACATACAAAAAACGATGGAAGATAGAAACGGCCTTTAGAGCCATGAAATCTTCCGGCTTCAACATCGAGGACATCCATATGCGTGATATGGACCGCATCGCAAAACTTGTCGCGATGGTCTGCATGGCTCTTGTATGGGCATATCTCGTTGGTGAACATAAAGATATAAATATTAAACCGATAAGGATTCTGAAACATGGAAGAAAGGCAAAGTCGCTTGTCAAGTATGGTCTAGAGGAAATCTCGACCATACTTCTGCGTCCGGCTTCGTCCGGCTTATACCCCAAAATTCGATATTTTCAAATTTTTGTCTTACTTAAAAAATTTTTATGTATCTTTGCGATATATTTAGTGACAGTGCAAACCTTTCTATTTAATTCAGATATATGACACGTGTTTTTCGAAGTACGGCTGGTGTACACACACTGATTATTTCAAGTCTATTGGTTTTTATTGCATTATTCGTTCATTCATGCTCAGACAAAGGCAATGAGCCGAACGGAAATGGCGACGATAAAAACATCTACTATCTCCAGAATGATGACTGGGCTTATATGGCTACCACAGCCCGTAATTTAGATTTGGCAAAGGATGTGAACAGCAATCTGAACTTTGCCTGCCGCGAACTTCCTTTCGGATATTACAGAGCTATGATAACTGAAAGCGGAGTCGCCAATGGCGGAGGCTATGTGAAGTCATACTGCGTTTTCACTCTCGACCAGCAATTCAATGTCGTGGGCATGATGACTCCCGATGACTATTATGTAACTGAACGGCAGTCCGGCGGTTACAATTTTTACAATGCTAAAAACAATGCCGAACATGTCAAAGTAAATTCGGCGGAGCATCCGATGTCGCTGTCGCGTTCCGAGACGGATTTTCATTTAAACATCGCCGAGTCGTTGATAAATTTCAGCAAATATGCCGAGAAATATTCTACAATCAGTACAAGTAATTGGGCAGCGATGCTCGAACGGGTAAAGCGCGGCGATACTAAGTCGGCATCAGAATGTGCCGATCAGGTAAATTTTGTATTTCCTGCTCTCGAATTATATGAGATTGACCGCAATACCCGGGAAAAGCTACAGCCGGTAGTCAGCGCCCGGAACTATGGTATATCTCCTTTCATCGAAAGTTTCGAAACCGTCGGCAAAAAGTTGCGTGTACGTTTAGCATTTCATACCGACAACACGTCGGCCGATGACTTCGCCAAGGTGGCCTGCGGAATTATAATTTATGACAAATACGATACTACCGACCTGCTATGGTTGCCGGCAAGAGATGTAAAGCCGTTAGAAACTGAAATAGAATATGACTACCCATCATTGGAATTCTCGGATTGTAAAGTGGCGGCATATATAATAAACAAGGAGTTCATATCATCGTCCGACCCTATAATCATGCATTCCGACATGGTTGAAACGGGCAAGCCTATTTTCTACACATCCATATTGCCCCCAAACAGTATCACCATAACAGAAATCAGCTCGGAGGAAATAATCCGCGACGACCCCAACAGCGGCAACCGCTTGATAAGAGTCAAGGGTCATGCTTCGTGTGATTTCCGGGACGGTAGCTACCCGGCAATTTACTATGCGTGGATTTCTGCTACCGATTACGCGAATCCTGATTTTTCACCTTCTGATGTGTGGGAACAGGAGAGATTCTACGGCACAGCTTTATCGGAAACGGCAAAGGACTCCGACTTTGACTTTTGTATCCATATCGACGATAACGGCCTTGAAAAAGATTACACCAACTACATAGCCAAAGGCCACCTGATATTTTTCATATCCGACGGCGGTGCTGCCATAGGAGCCTCCGACAGATGTATATGGACATATACAAGAAAGCCTATGGTGGAATTTACACAGGCAAGCATCGTCGATGACCATATCTTCTTCAAATTCAGATGCGACGGCAGCTTATGGTTCGACCACGAAATGTTGTTGGACAACAATGTGAAATTCAGCGGAAACATCAAATGGGTTCTCCAGCAGTCGCATAACCTGTTGCCAAGCGCTTGCGTAGTCGACACTGAATATGAGGTAAGCAATCCATTCCGTACGGCTTTGAAGTTCCTGTTCCTTGACAAAACTTTCGAGGATGCAGCAAGCGTACCCGACTATGCTTATATAAGATATGACATTTGCGGTGACAAACATCGCTCGACAAATGCATTGAAACTCAAAGTCGAGTCGGTTGTGACCGGATATGAGTCGCCCGGACCGTTCCAGGATCCGGAAGAAGTAAGGGAACTGAAGATAACCGACGTATTTATAGTTCCTTAGAACTACACCTAAAACACGGACAGAGTGTACCTCCAGCTCACCCTGTCCGTGTTGCTTTCGCAGGTAGCTTTGCGGCCTTTTGCATGCCAAAACTTGTGTGAATGTCACCTTTTTATTAATTTTGCATGTAATAACAAGCCCAAAGATACCTGATGTTACGATTTATCATATCAGCTGTGCTGGCGCTGGTGGCCATGACGCTGCCGGCAGCCACGGCTGTGCAGGTTTCGCCGGGCACGCTCGAGTCGCAGTTGGCCGAGCCGGATTTGGTTACCGACCTGGCCCTGAGTGGCTCGGTCGACGCCCGCGACCTTTTCTTCATTGCCGATAAAATGCCGGCACTGAAGTCGCTCGACCTCACCTCGGCCTCCATCGAGGCTTATGAAGGGCCGGCATTGAGGTCGCTCGTACGGTATAACGAAAATGAACTGCCGGCCGGAGTTTTTGCCGGCAGTCCTCTTGAGTCTGTGTCATTCGGTACAGGCAGACTGACCATTGGCGCCGCCGCTTTCGCAGGCTCGCGGTTGCGTAGCATATCCGTGCCTGCCGAATGTGAGCTTGGCATGGGCGCTTTTGCCGGCTGTGGCAATCTGGCATCAGCCACGATCGGTGCGGCCACGGTGCCCGACGGCGCCTTCGCCGGATGTGGCAGTCTGAAGGAAGTCAGTGCTCCCGCTGCTGTGGAAATAGGAGCAGCGGCATTCCGCAATTGTGCCGTGCTTGGCAAGTTCGAGGCCTCGCCCGGGCTGCGTACTATCGGCGCCGACGCCTTTTCGGGCTGTGCGACTCTTGCTTCATTCGACTTCCCTGCCACACTCACCGCTATATGCAGTTCGGCCTTCAGCGGCAGCGGTCTGTCGGAGGTCGACCTCGGCGGCTGCCGGGCGCTTACTGCCATAGGCGGCTATGCTTTCAGCAAATGTGCGGCGTTGCGCAGTGTAATACTGCCGGCTTCGCTTGAACGGCTGGAAAGCGGCCTGTTTTTTGACTGCAGCTCTCTGAGAACAGTGGAGCTGCCCGCCTCATGTGCAGCCATAGGCAACTATGCACTCAAGGGCTGTGGCACCTCGTGGCTTGACTTGCCCGAAGCCACCGCATATATAGGCGACTACGCCATGGCCGGTATGAACCGTCTGTCCGACATCTATGCCCACCGGGTAGCTTCGGTGCCCGAACTTGGCGAAAACGTATGGGCCTGCGTCGACTCACCGTCAGTGTCGCTTCACGTACTCGATATATTATACTCCGATTTCAGCGCCGCCGACCAGTGGCAGGAATTCGCTCTGGTGAAGGTGGCCTCGGCCGACAGCATAGAGTTGTCGCCTCGCAGGCAGCTGCGCGGTCGCTTTGCGGGAAATATGCTCGAACTCGATTTCGGTGGCCTCGTCGCCTGCGAGGCCGCGGTGTACGATGTGTCGGGCATAAGGCTCGCCGCCGCCGGCACCCGAGGCATGAACGGCTTGTCGGTCGACAGCTCGGCATGGCCCGGCAAGGTGTTTATTGTAAGCGTGACCCTCGCCGACGGCAAAACTGTATCATTAAAACTGGGTAGAAACTAATGGGAAAAAACAAACTGCGCAAATTCGCCGATATGAAGCAGATAGGCTTCGTGTATGAATATCCGTTCGCCAGGCTTGAGGCCGAGGGCTTTCCGCTGCGTGGGAAGTGGGGCGACGAAGTGTTCGGCAACTCCAATCCGATAACTCTTGAACTGGGCTGCGGCAAAGGCGAATACACCGTTGGTCTGGCGCGCCGCTTCCCGGAGCGCAATTTCATAGGCATCGATATAAAGGGTGCCCGCATGTGGTCGGGGGCTACACAGGCACAGCGCGAAGGGCTTGCCAACGTGGCATTCCTGCGCACAAGCATAGAACTGCTCGACAGCTTCTTCGCGCCAGGCGAAGTGGCCGAGATATGGATTACCTTTCCCGACCCGCAGATGAAGAAGGTGCGCAAGCGCCTCACTTCTACCCGCTTCATGGAGCTGTACCGCAAAGTTCTCAGGAACGGAGGAAAAATAAATCTGAAGACCGACAGCCCCTTCCTCTACACCTATACCCGTGAGATGGTGGCGCTGAACAAACTGCCGTTGCTCAGTGGCAGCGCCGACCTCTATTCCGAGGTAGGTCTGCAGGGACCTCTTACCGAAATCCGCACCCACTACGAGCGTCAGTGGCTCGACCGCGGACTCACAATCAAATATCTCAGCTTCGTACTCCCCGCCGAAGGCAGTCTGGCCGAGCCGGAGATTGAAATCGAACACGATACTTACCGCAGTTATTCGCGCGGATACATCGAATGTCCACAACTTTTAACAGAAATCCACAAGAACGATGAAACAAGAACTATATCCGGCGCTGATAACTGACGCGCTCAAAACCGTGCGCTACCCCGGCACGGGCAAGAATATTGTAGAAAACGGCATGCTTGCCGACGATATCCGCATCGACGGCAACAAGGTTAGCTTCTCGATTGTGTTCGACCGCAAGACCGACCCCTTTATGAAGTCGGTGGTCAAGTCGGCCGAGGCGGCTGTCAAGACTTTTGCCTCAGAAGAGGCCGAGGTGACCGTGAACGTGGAGTTCCGCCAGGCAGCTCCGGCTCCTAAACCCAAGGCGTTGCCTCAGGTAAAGAATATTGTGGGCGTGTCGTCGGGCAAGGGCGGTGTGGGCAAGAGCACCGTGGCCGCCAATCTGGCCGTGGCATTGGCCCGCGAAGGCTATAAAGTAGGCCTGCTCGACGCCGATATATTCGGCCCGTCGGTACCCAAGATGTTCGGCATCGAAGGCGCCGAGGTGTATATGCACGAAGTCGATGGCCGCAACCTTATAATACCCATAGAGAAGTACGGCGTCAAACTGCTGTCAATAGGTTTGCTTGTCGACCCGGCCAGCGCCGTGGTATGGCGCGGAGCCATGGCTTCGAACGCTATAAAGCAGCTGATAGAGCAGGCCGACTGGGGCGAGCTCGACTACTTCCTTATCGACATGCCCCCCGGCACAAGCGATATCCACCTTACTCTGGTGCAGACACTGGGTATTACCGGAGTGGTGATTGTGTCGACTCCGCAGGAGGTGGCGCTGGCCGATGCCCGCAAGGGTCTGGCCATGTTTGCCGACAGCAAAATCAATGTGCCGGTGCTCGGCATAGTCGAGAACATGGCCTGGTTTACCCCCGAGGCGCATCCCGACGAACGTTACTACATATTCGGCAACGGGGGCGCGCAGCGCCTGGCCGAGGAGTGCAATGTGCCCCTTCTGGCCTGTATACCGCTTGTGGCCGCCGTGGGCGAGCGCAGCGACAACGGCGAACCTATTGCCTTGGGCGACAGCATAGCCGCGCACTCGTTCTTACATCTGGCCCACGAAGTGACCGATGCCGTAGAGCGCCGCAACAATGAGCTGCCACCCACAACCAGAGTGGAACTGAAATGAAAATAGCCATAGTAAACGGGCCCAACATGAATCTGCTGGGGCGTCGGCAACCGGAAATTTACGGTAGCCGGACTCTGCACGACATTGAACTGTCGCTGCGCGAGGAATTTCCCGGTGTTGACTTCCTGTTCTTTCAGAGCAACAGCGAAGGAGCCATTGTGAGCGAGCTTCAGCGGCTGGGCTACGACGAACCCGGAGTGGACGGTATTGTGCTCAACGCAGCCGCCTATACCCACACATCGCTTGCCATAGCTGATGCCATATCGGCTATACCGCAGCCGGTGGTTGAAGTGCATCTGAGCAACGTGTACGCCCGCGAGGAAATCCGTCGCCGCTCGCTTATAGCCCCGGTGTGTGCCGGCAGCATCAGCGGCTTCGGCGCCGCGGTATATTCTCTGGCTGTCCGCACGTTTATGTAACACCCCCTCCCCCGTAGTGGAGGCAGTGATGCCTCCACTACGGGGATAATAAATTGTTAAATTAACATTTGAGTGTTAAAAAAGTGCATTTCTTGTATTCTTTTTGTATAAAAAACTTCAACTATAGTTTTTTTACTTAAATTTGCGCAGCAGATAAGGATAGACCCACAGGATGGGAGCGCCCTTTGACGCAGGACATATATCATACTACTTGCTTACTATAGATTAATTACTTACTGAACTTACGGAAGATCTGATGCCACAAGGATGTTTCAACAATGTGCATTGCTGCTTTTCTGCCGCAGCGAATCATCATGTAAGTTTCGCGCAACCTTAAAACATATTAGGAAAATAATTAACAAAAATACGTCAAACTTAAAACAAAACTTGCATGAAGAACATTTGTTGCCAAATGAACCGGAAAGCCTGGCTCGCCATAGTCATGGTGCTGTGCCTAAGCTTTCCCGCTTTAGCGCAAAAAATCACGGTCAGTGGCGTTGTATATGACGCCGAAGGCGAACCTGCAATCGGTGCCACCGTGGCTCTTGAGGGCCAGCCTACCGCCGGTGTCACCACTGATTTCGACGGTAACTATGAAATCAAGGTAGCCCCGAACGCCAAGCTGGTGTATTCGCTGGTGGGCTGTACTCCGCAGACTATAGCAGTCGACGGCCGCACCCGCATCGATGTCAACCTTAAATCGGATACCGAAGTCCTCGATGAATTCGTGGTAGTAGGTTACGGTCGTGTAAAAAAATCCGACGCCACCGGCTCGGTAGCCACCGTAAAGCCCGGCGACATCGAGGCCGGTCTGGCCTCCTCTGCCCAGGACCTGCTGGTAGGTGCCAGCCCCGGTGTGGTAGTTACCACCGACGGCGGCAGCCCTCAGGGCGGCGCCTCTATCCAGATTCGCGGCGGTGCCTCGCTGTCGGCCTCCAACGAGCCTCTGATAGTAATCGACGGTGTGCCCATGAACGCCCAGAGCGTGACCGGCTCGTCGAACCCCCTGTCGCTGGTAAGCCCGGAAAGTATCGAGTCGATGACCATCCTCAAGGACGCCTCGGCAACTGCCATCTACGGTAGCCGCGCGTCGAACGGTGTAATCATCATCACTACCAAGAAAGGCAAGAGCGGCAAACCCCAGGTTAGCTTTGCTGCCAACTTCTTTGTGAACACCCCTCGCAACTATATGAACATGATGGACGGCAACGAGTTTGCCGATTTCATCCTCAGCCAGTACGGTTCCGACTCCGCTCAGGCTACCGCTTTGGGCCAGATGGTCAACGGCGAACGTGTAGTCTATAACACCGACTGGCAGAAGGAAGTGCTCCGCACCTCGTTCTCGCAGGACTACAGCCTCAGCATCGGCGGTACCGCCGGCGTTGTGCCTTACCACGCATCGATTGGCTATACCAACAACCAGGGTATCATACGCAAATCGGCTATGGAACGCGTGAGCGGTTCATTCAGCATCAACCCCACCTTCTTTGACGATCTGCTGATGGTCAACGCCAACATCAAGGGCGCATACGTACGCAACAACTACGACCAGGGCCCCCTGGGAGCAGCTGTTTCATTCAACCCCACACTGCCCGTCAAGAACCCCGAGGGCAACGTGTTCAACAACTGGACAACATACGTCAACGCAGGCAATGTAGCCGGTCCGAATACTTCCGGCAACGACATCAACACCCTGCAGGCCGTGAACCCGGTGTCGCTTATCGACAACTACTACAACAAGTCGAACGTATGGCAGTCGATCGGCAACCTGCAGCTCGACCTGAAGATGCCTTTCCTGCGCGACCTCCGCGCCAACCTCAACCTCGGTTATGACTACGCCCACGGCGAAGACACCAATTACAATACCGCATTCTCGCCCAAGGCATGGCTGGGCGGCTTCTCGGTAAAAGACGCCGACG
The DNA here is from genome assembly GCA_910578365.1 of uncultured Muribaculaceae bacterium. Classification (GTDB taxonomy): domain Bacteria; phylum Bacteroidota; class Bacteroidia; order Bacteroidales; family Muribaculaceae; genus CAG-873. The sequence continues at coordinate 18,715 of CAJTRC010000034.1, read as the reverse complement.
GCAACGTAACCAACTATAAGGAAGGCTACGGCAATGTAAACTGGGATAACAGCCGCAGCTACAACCTGCTGCTGGACTTCTACCTCAACTACAGCAAGGATTTCAAGGACGCACACTCATTTGTTGATGTCACCGCAGGTTATTCCTGGCAGAAATTCAAAAAAGTGAAACATGCCCGCAGCTATGTCGACCCCACTATCGCATGGGCCGAAAACACCGAGCTGCGCCAGTTTGCAAACTACCAGTACGCCGCCAAGACCACCGATACCGCACCTTACCAGCTGGTATCGTTCTTCGCCCGTCTGAACTATACCTTTATGGACCGCTACATGCTTACAGCCACCGTGCGTCGCGACGGTACCAGCCGCTTCGGCAAGGATCATCGCTGGGGTACCTTCCCCGCATTCGCCCTGGGCTGGAAGATACTCGACGAAGCATGGATGGAAGGCGCCCGCAGCGTGCTGAGCGAACTCAAGATTCGCGGCGGCTATGGTGTTACCGGCCAGCAGGATTTGGGCGACGACTACTTCCCCTACATGAGCACATACTACCTGAGCAACAATCTTACTCAGCGTTATCCCATCAACGGCACTTACATCGAGTCGCTTACCCCCAACAAATATAACGAAGACCTCAAGTGGGAGGAAACCCACACCTGGAACGCCGGTATCGACTTCGGCTTCCTCAACGGCCGCATCAGCGGTAGCATCGACTACTACCAGCGCAAAACCAAAGACCTGCTGGTAAGCGCCAACTATCCCGCCGGCTCCAACCTCTCGAACGTGGGTAACATCAATATGGGCGACCTCAAGAACTACGGTATAGAGTTCAACCTGGTGGCACGCCCCGTACAGACCAAAGACTTTACCTGGACCTCGAGCATAAACTTAGCCTGGAACCAGAACAAAATCACCCGTCTGGCCGACGGCTACAGCGGCACCACAGGCTCAATCGGCAACGGTGTGGACATTCAGAAACATGAGGTCGGACATCCCGCCTACAGCTTCTATGTGTACGAGCAGGTATATGACGCCGACGGAACTCCTCTCGAAGGTGTGTTCGTAGACCAGAACGGCGACGGTGTCATCACCCCCGAAGACCGTATCTTCTACCACAACATCTATCCCACCATCACCGCTACCTGGAGCAACAACTTCAACTGGAAGAACTGGGACCTGGGTATTGTGCTCCGCGGTAACTTCAACAACTGGGTATATAACAAGAACCAGGCAAACAACGTGTTTGTGAGCGCCACCAGCGCTACTCCGCTGTCGAACCTCATGTCCGACACCTATCTGTTCCAGCAGGCACGCAGCACCGAGTTGCTTAGCTCGAACTACTTCGTGCAGGACGCTTCGTTCGTGCGTTGCGACAACATCACCTTAGGTTATACCTGGCAGAACCTGCTGAACAACAAGCTGCGCCTGCGTCTGTTCGGTGCCGTTCAGAATCCATTCGTCATCACCAAGTACAAAGGTCTTGACCCCGAAGTGACTTACGCAAAGGGTATCGACAACAGTGTATATCCGCGCCCGATCACTGCTTCGCTGGGCATCGTGGCCACTTTCTAATCAATATTTTCAATAACGAATAACAGACAATATATGAAAATTTCGAAATATATGGCTTTCGGAGCCGTGGCCATCTCGGCGATGTTCACCTCATGTGTTGGCGACCTCGACGTAAAGCCCGACGATCCCGATCTGACTCTCGAGCCTTCGTCGAAAGTCGAAATGGACGGTATGCTCGCCGGCCTCTACTATGACCTGATTACCGGCGACGGCCTGTCGGTTTCCAACGGCGGTGCAGGCTCGTTCACCCGCTGCCACTTCAACCTTCAGGAAATTGTGGCCGACGAATGTTTCATCTCCGACAAGTGGAACGACCCCGGTTACACTGTGCTGAATTTCAACACCTGGGCGAACGACAACGAATGGATTTACGCCGCCTTCTCCCGTGAGAACCATCTGGCTAAACTCGCATCGGTATATATCCGCGACCTTCATAAATTCGGTCCGGCTTTCTACTCCGAGCAGGAAATCGCCACTTACGATGCCGAAGCCCGCGTGCTGCGCGCTTTCGCCAACTACAATATGATTGACCTCTTTGGCCGTGGCCCATGGATCGACGAGAACTCGCCCACAGGTGCCGTGCCTCCGACCTACGACCGCAGGCAGCTGTTCGACGCCACTGTGGCTGACCTTGTAGCCCATGTCGACAACATGCTGCCGGCCGCACAGCAGGAGTATGGCCGTCTGTCGCGCGAGGCCGGCTACATGCTCCTTGCCAAACTTTACCTCAATGCCGAGGTATATACCGGCACCGCCATGTGGCAGGAGTGTGCCGACGCTCTCAAGCATGTGGTCGAAACAGGCCTCGAACTGGCTCCTGAATACAAATACCTCTTCTGCCGCTCGAACGACAAGTACGTGGGCAACGGCGAAATTATCTGGGGTGTGCCCCTGCGTATCGGCTATACCGAGGGTTACGGCGCCACCACCTACCTTACCGCAGGTGCGTGGATGGAACCCGACGATGACGACAGCCCTCTGGCACAGCAGCTGAAAAAACTCAACAACAACGGTACTCCCTGGTCGGGTCTGCGTCTGCGTCCCGAACTCTCGAAGGTGCTTAAGGGCGACCCCCGTCGTCTGATTTATGAAGGTTCATACCAGGAAGAAATTCCCGACCTGGCATCCTACGACGAAGCATCTTGCGGCTATATGCTCATCAAGTACACCAATACTGATGAAACCGACTACTACAACGAAGCCGGCGAAACCAACAACGGTACACAGATGAGCGAAACCGACTACCCTGTGTTCCGTCTGGCCGACGCCTACCTGATGCTGGCAGAGTGCCAGCTGCACGGCGTGAACTGCAACGGCTACGACTACCTGAACAAGGTACGTGCCCGTGTAGACCTTGCACCTCTGAGTAATCCGGCCGCGAGCGAAGTTCTGGCCGAGCGTCAGCGTGAACTCTATATGGAAGGCCACCGTCGCAGCGACCTTATCCGCTTTGGCCTCTATACCGGCTCGAACTACCTGTGGTCATGGAAGGGCGGTGTCTACACCGGAGCCTCTATTCCTGAGTACCGCGCACTCTTCCCCATCCCCTACCAGTATGTAGCCACTGTGGGCCAGAACCCCGGCTATTAACGGCATGATTGTTTAATCATTCAAAACAATGACAGCAACAATGAAAAAATTCATATATCTTCTGACCGGGGTGGCTGTGGCATCGGCTATGCAGAGCTGCGTGGATACCGAAAAGCCGGTATTTCAGGAACCCACCTCGTTCACAATCAATGCTCCCGCTCTGCAGAACGAGTATTTAGCCACTACATCGGATATGGACAACAAGTCCACATTCACCCTCTACGCTTCGCAGCCCGACTACGGTTTTGCCGCACAGGCAAACTATAACGTACAGGTATGTCTTGGCACCGATTTCGTTGATGCCACCGACACTCAGGACGCCAACTACGTTGTAATCACCAACCAGAACATAACCAGTGGCGAAATGACCTTCAAGACCTACGACCTGGCCGTGGCTATGACCAAGCTGTTAGGTTTCGACGAAGGGTCCACCGAGGATGACTATCAGAAATACCTCGACGAGGGCGGCAAAACCGTAATGCCCGTTTACTTCCGCGCAGTATGTGAAATTCCCGGTGTGCCTGCAAGTTATATTGTCAGCAGCAATGTCGTAAGCTACAATCAGGTGCAATTCAGCTTTGCAATTCCAAAGGCCGGATTCATCTACTATGTTGGTGATACAGTAGAAGTCGGATCAACCTGGAAGGAACCCAGCAGCGGCAATGCCGACTTCTATCAGAACTGGATGCTCGTAGAGCCTGAAATCGGTAGCAAAATCTATGCCGCCACATTCACTCTGCCCGGTACTGCGTCAATCAAGACTCTCGACCCCGCCAAGCCGCAGGACTATACCACCCAGTTCCGTTTCTTTACCGAACTCAGCGGCTGGAACGACGGTACCAAGATGGTAGGCTCGAACGAGGCCGACTTCTACGTACAGGTAATCACCGAAGACTTTGAGGACGGCCAGTATAAAGGCGATGCCGTTTACGGCAAGGGCAACTGGGGTGTATTCCTTGACGAAGACACCGAAATGACTCTGGCGGTAAGCCTTGTCGATGTGAAGAAACCCAAAGTATGGTTCCGCTACGGCAAGTGGGATGTTTCGGTAGCTCCCGGCGCCGACGGTATAAACGAACCCGTATTCACCGCACCTGCAGAGTAATCTCTCAGAATAAAAGTAATTATCCCGGTTTCCGCCGGGGGCAAACCGGCGGAAACCTCAACGATAAAATTCATACACTACAATGAAAAAATTTGCATTATTTTGCGGGATTGCACTGAGCCTGGGCCTGACTGCTTGCGACGACATGCTGCCCAATCCTCCGGCACAGGAATATCCTCAGCCCGAAATATTCGACGCCGCAGGCCTCACCCTCTCGCAGGGCGACTATGGCGTCACCAACCCCATCAACCTCAACGAATATGCTGAAAAAGGCGAGCTGGCTCCGATAATGAATATTACCGAGCTGACAAACTTCCCCGACACATATCAGCTGCAGATACCCATGGAAGTTGGCTCCGATGAGAATTTCACCAAGTATGAGGTTGTAGAAACTACCATCACCGACAACGTAATCAGCGTGGCTCCGGGTTCGTTTACCGATGCTATCCGCGAGCTGATAAGCAAGTCGCCCGACGTGCAGACCGTGAACGTACGTTTCCCGGCATACGCCGTCAACGGCAACTCCACCATGCGCCTGGGCGGTCTTGATGTGTACTATGCCACCGTACAGTATAAGGTGCTGCCTTACCAGACATATACCATCGAGAACGAATACTTCCTTGTGGGCAATTTCTGCGACTGGAACCTCAACCGTGGCATAAAGCTCAGCCGTGTGAACAATGACGTCAGCGTTTACGACGACGCCAACTTCACCGTGAAGTTCGATGTTACCGCCGAGCAGGCAGCTGAAGGCTACCTCTATAAGATTGTGCCGGCATCGGCAGTGGCAAACGGCGACTGGACCGGAGCCATGGGCTTTGTCCCCACCATCACTACCGACGAAGATGGAGTGGAAACCGTGCAGATGTATGGCACAGTAGTCGACGCTCCCGAGGCACAGTCCGAGGCAGGTGTAATCAGCCAGGAAGGCCCCTATCTGCTCAAAGTTAATTTCGAGGCAAAGACTTACGAACTGAACTTCGCCCTCGACTATCTGTGGGTTCCCGGTATAGGTACTTCGACCTCAAACTTCAATAAAGTTCCGCGTCTGTACACCAACGACTATGTCACCTTCCAGGGTGCCGCTCACCTCAACAAGCAGTGGTGGCTCACCGGCCAGGATGGCATCACCGGCCTGAACTATAAGACAGCCGAAGGTACAGAGCAAACCGTAGATGGCCTTGTTACCAGCGGAGAAATCCAGAACTTCGGCGACAACGGCGGCGCACGCATGACCATAGCCGAAAACGGCCTCTACTGGCTGAACGTAAATCTGGCTACCCTGCGCTATTCGGCAACCCATCTGAAGCGTGTGAGCCTTGTAGGAGCCTTCAACGGCTGGGATGCCGAGGCAGCCGAAGACCTCAAGCCCGATAGCAAGTTCCAGGTCTGGACCGGCACCTTCGACCTTGAAGGCGAATTCAAAGTCAATACCAACGGCGCCTGGGACATCGACTTCGGTTCGAACACCGCCGCCATAGGCACTGCAAACACCCTCGATTACAAGGGAGCAAACATCAACGTGCCCGCAGGCAAATACCAAGTCAAGGTCGATTTCAGTACTCTGCCCTATACTATTACACTCACTCAGGAGTAATCATCTATCCTTAATATAAATCTTCCCCAAGTCGGGCACATCCGCGAGAGCAGGTGTGCCCGACGTATTTATTATTAAACACCCTCTAAGTGATTTTACAAAAAAATCGGCTTATATGTTGTGAAATCCAAAATATTGCTGTATATTTGCAGCACGATTGCCTCCCTTGATAATAGGGTTTATAGAGAAAGCATACTTACTAAAAATACCATAATAACTAATTCAAAAACTTTTTACATGAAGAAATTTTACGCTTTTGCAGCTGCTGCCATCGCTACAGTTTCGATGAACGCACAGCTTTATGTTGTCGGTGCCGGTCAGGGTCTGGCCTGGGAACCCGCTACCCCGTTTGTTGTTGAACTCGCCGACGGTGCTTATACTTTCGAGGTAAAAGATCTGACCCAGCTCAAGATTTCGACCGCCATGGGTTCGTGGGAGGATTTCAATGCAGCCGCATACACCTGCACTTATACTGCCGATGATATGGGCAATCCTGTGGGACTCACTCAGGGCGACGGCAACATAGGCACTCCCTGGAAAGGTGACTACACTATTGTAGTGGCCGGCGACTGCAGCACCATCACCATGACCACCACAACCCCCGCACCCTCGGGCCCCACTCCTATCTATATGCGCGGCGGTATGAACGATTGGCTTAATGGCGCTACCGACGAGGTAATGGAAGCATGGCAGTTCAAACAGGTCGGCGAAACCAATGTATATACCCTTGAATGTACAATAGCCATGGGCACTGAATTCAAGATTGCCGATGCCGACTGGGACAAGTATAACTACAGTCTTGGCGACACCGTTTTCGACGGCAGCGACGACATGTGGAACTACAACAACTCCAACAACACCGTTATGGGCGAGGACTTCACCGGTATTGTTACTCTGACTCTCGGCGATGCCAGCACCGATCCCGTGAATGTTAAGTTCTCGAGCGAAGAATCCGGCGTTGACAACATCGCCGCCGACAACGCTCCCGCCGAGTACTTCAACCTCCAGGGTGTTCGCGTTGCAAACCCCGAAAACGGCCTGTACATCGTACGTCAGGGCGGCAAGGTAAGCAAGCAGCTTGTAAAGTAATAATCTGAATATCATCTACAGCGCCGCTCCGGATTTGCCGGGGCGGCGTTTTTTTGCTAATTTTGCAGCATGGCAGACAATTATCTCGAACGCAAAATGGAAGACTACCGGCGCGGTGTTTCGGCAACGCACCGCCTTACTCATACCGGCGATGCTCCGGGGGTGCTGCGCGTAAGGCTGCAGCCTTGCCCCGTGCTGATATACAACGCTGTGGGCAGCGGCGACGAAACCCTCATATCGATGCTCACCGGAGCCGGCTTCAAAGTGGCATTTACAGCTGCCGACACGGCTTGGGCCCGTGCTCTGGCACAGCGGGTGGGAGCCTTGTACCTGCCCTCGGCCGATGGGGCCGTTGACCTGCTCAGGCAGCGCTGGCGTGCGGACAATATAGTCGAATTGGAAGCAGGAGTGGAGGCTTCCGGCCACCACAGCGCAGACTTATCAGCCGTGCCGTCCGGGCACAGTGTAGGCAGAGATGCCTCTGCTCCGCAGGCATATGCCCTGCGCGCAATCGCGGCGATAATCGATGCAGCAAGCCGATAGGGTAGCGGCATGCCGCTGCCGCACCCAAATAAACATTATCCCTGACAAGCAAAAACAATGCTGATGATGAAAGGACGTTTCGCGCCGTCGCCCAGCGGCAGGATGCATCTGGGCAATGTGTACACAGCTCTGCTGAGCTGGCTGTCGGTACGCCGTCAGGGTGGCAAGTGGATACTGCGCATTGAAGACCTCGACCCGCAGCGGTCCAAACTTGAGCACGCCCGCATGATTGAGGACGACCTGCGCTGGCTGGGTCTGGAATGGGACGAAGGCGGCCTCGATGACCCGGGTCCGGACGGTCCGTACCGCCAGAGCCTCCGAAGCAGCTTTTACGAAGCCTTCTTAGCGCGTCTGAAGGCCACAGGCTACACTTATCAGTGCTACTGCACCCGCGCCGAAATAATGGCCACACAGGCCCCGCATCAGAGCGACGGACGCATTATCTACGCCGGTACCTGCCGCCCCGCCCGTATCGGCCCCGGAGTGGAGGCTTCGGGCCATCACAGCGCAGACGTATCAGCCATGCCATCCGTGGATTGTGGAGGCGGGGATGCCTCCACTCCGGGGGCTACGCGACTGTGGGTCCCCGACCGCAATATTGAGTTCGACGATATGGTGTGTGGCCACTGCAGCTTCAACCTGGCGCGCGAGGTGGGCGACTTTGTACTGCGGCGGGCCGACGGCGCCTGGGCATACCAGCTGGCGGTAGTGGTCGACGATGCCCTGATGGGTGTGACCGAGGTGCTGCGCGGCGACGACCTGCTGCTGTCGGCGGCACAGCAAATCTACCTGTATGAACTGCTGGGCTTCGAGCCTCCGCGCTTTGCCCATGTGCCGCTGGTCAGAAACGAAGAAGGGCGCCGGCTTAGTAAGCGCGACGCCTCTCTGAGTATGGCCTTCCTGCGCGGGCATTTCAGCCCCGAGGAGGTAATTGGTATGGCGGCTTTCCGTGCCGGGCTGATTCCCGAGGAAGCTCCTGTAAAGCTGCATGAACTGCAGTTGTGACGGCATTATGCCGCCTCAACTTATCAGCACTGTCCCGACAGCAGGCAGGCATTGCCCGATACCTTAATCTGCGACAGCTCGGCTGGCAGCAGCACTGTGTGGCCTGCCTTGAGAACCATCTCGCCTGCAGGATAGCTCAGCACAGCCTCGCCTTCGATGCCTATGAGCACTGTAAAGGAGTCGGGGTTGAACTTGAACTCGCTTTCGCCGTTCACCAGCAGGCGGCGCACGTCGAAGTGGTCGCACTTCACAATCTCGGCATCCGGATTGCTGTCGGCGGGGCGGGGCGACTTCAGTTCGTCGTACAGAGTGAAGTCAATGGCATCTTTGGCCAGCTCGGTGTGCAGTTCGCGGGTGTTGCCCTGGGCATCGCGGCGGTCATAGTCGTAGATACGGTAGGTAACGTCGCTCGACTCCTGGATTTCGGCCAGCAGGTTGCCTGCGCCTATGGCATGTACACGTCCGGCGGGCAGGAAGAATACATCGCCGGGGTGCGAGTCGTGTACGGCCAGAGTTTCGGCAAAGCTGCCTTCGGCCACACGGCGTACATAGTCGTCGGGAGTCATGGCGGTATTGAGTCCGGCGTAAATCTTGGCATCTTTATCGCTCTGGATTATGTACCACATTTCGGTTTTGCCCAGCGAGTTGTGGCGCTTGCGTGCCAGTTCGTCGTCGGGGTGTACCTGAACCGACAGGTTCTGGTTGGCATCGATAATCTTAATCAGCAGCGGAAACGCCTTGCCGTATCGCTCCACTACCTTGGAGCCGAGCAGCTGTACGCCGAAGCGGTCGATGAGTTCGGGCAGGGTCATGCCTTTGTATTCGCCGGCGTCGACTACCGATTCATGGCCTGGCACGGCGCTGATTTCCCAGCTTTCGCCTACTTTGTCGGAGCTTGCGGGCAGTTGTTTGTATTTGCAGATTTTGGAGCCACCCCAGATTACGTCTTTCAGATAGGGTGCGAAACTTATAGGTGCAAGGATCATATTATTATAATTATTAAGTGTCTGATATACTGTGCTCAGAAGTAATTTGAACAGCCTCTTGAGTGTCGCGGCCACACAGCTGCGGCACCGGACCACAATAGCTTAAACGAAAAAATGGCTTGTGAATTACACACGCCATTTACTTTTTTTACTTAAAATGTTCAACTTTTTTAACCTTAGAGTATTGTCTATGCTTATTCCAGAAGCAGCACCCGCGAGGAGTAGTCGTTGCGCTTGTGGTAGTCGACATTGTGCTCGAGGGGCATTTCCAGGCCGTTGCTCATCAGATACCGTCCGGTGAACTGCTTGCCTTCGAAGGGCAGGGGCGCGTTGTCGATGCGGTTCAGCTCGGTGACGGTATAGGTGCGGTCGGGGTCAAGGCCGGCCATGGTTACCCGAGGTAGCTGCTGGTTTACGAACGTTTCGGTCTTCCACCAGTAGAACACCGCCTTGCTCTTGTCGGGCTCAACGTACATCAGCGAGGCGGCACCCTTGTGGTCGTAGGGCGACAGCAGGCGGTACAGGTCGCCCTGCTGTACGGTATGGCGTACCCGCTTGTAGTCGGCAATGGCCTTGCGGGTCTGCTCTTTCTCCGGGTCGCTCATAATCTTGGGCTGTATTTCCATGCCCAGTCGGCCGCTCATTGCCACATCGGTGCGGAATTTCAGCGGCACTGTGCGGAATGTCTGGTGATTGGGTGCGTTGCTTATGTGCGAAGCCATGGCCACGGCAGGGAAGAAGTAGCTGGTGCCCCATTGCATGTATATGCGCTGCAGGGCATCGGTGTTGTCGCTTACCCAGAACTCGTCGAAGTAGGGTAGCACGCCCCAGTTTGCGCGTCCGCCGCCTGAGGCGCAGGCCTGGATGGTAAGGTGGGGGTATTTGGCGCGAATGCGCTTGAGGGCTGCTTCAAGGCCGCGGTGATAGTCGATGTAGAGGTGACTCTGGTTGTCGGCGGTCTGATACTGCGAGCCGTGGTTCATTATAGGGGCGTTGGCATCCCATTTTATGTAGTCGATTTCAGGGTAGCCGGTCATAAGTGTGTCTACGATGTTGAACACTATGTCCTGCACTTTGGGGTTGGCCAGGTCGAGTACCAGCTGAGTGCCTCCGCGGCCTTCGATAGCCTTGCGTCGCGGTGCCTTGATTATGTACTCGGGGTGCTTCTCGTAGAGTTCCGACACGCTGTTGGTCATCTCGGGTTCAATCCAGATGCCGAACTTGATGCCGCGTTCGCCGGCGGCATCGCACAGGCCCTTGATGCCGTGCGGCAGCTTGCGGGTGTCGACATCCCAGTCGCCCAGCGCAGTAGAGTCGTTGTTGCGTGGATATTTCACGCCGAACCATCCGTCGTCCATCACAAACAGTTCACCGCCCATGGCGGCAATGTCGCTCATCATCTGCAGCATGCCCTCCTCGTTGATGTCGAAGTACACGCCTTCCCAGCTGTTGAGCAGAATCTTGCGTGTTTCGGTGCCGTGGGCCAGACGGTGGTTGCGGCCCCAGCGGTGGAAGTTGCGGCTGACACCGCCCAGACCCTCACCGGAGTAGGTAAGTGCCAGAGGCGGAGTGACGAACTTTTCGCCCTTGGCCAGATTATAGGCCGAGTTTTCCTCGTTTATGCCGGCGAAGAAGTGGTGATAGTTCGAGTCGTCGGTATCGAACATGAGTTTATAGTTGCCGCCATAGCACAGCGCGGCACCAATGGTGCGTCCGCTGTTCTCCATGGCCGGGCCGTCGAGCGAAATCATCACTTCACTGTGGGCTGTATGCGAGTTTCGCACGCCGTCCTTGTTTTTTATCACTTTCAGACCGTGAGGCAGCGGTGCCTCCTCCACGCGGCCTTCGTTGGCCCATGAACCGTAGAGCTGCGACACATGTACCGGGCCGTAGCGCAGTGGCAGGTATCCCGACATAAATCGGGTAAGGCGTACTTTGCCTTTCTCCTGGTGCGAGGCTTCGGTCCAGGTTTCGATTACATCTTCGTCGGTCCAGCTGCGGTAGTTGAGGTCGATGGTAAAGGGGTATTCCTTGTCCTTGAGTGTGATGGTGGTGACGGTAGAGCCGTCGGCATCAGTTCGGGTGCTTACCGAGCTTACGGCCATGTCCAGAGTCATGTTGCCGTCGGCGTGTACGGCGGCAAAAGCGGCTTCTTTCTCGGGCCACAGGCCGTACACGGGGTATGCGTTGAGGCTCGGAGCGCCTGAGGCCTCCAGATTTGCCAGGTCGGAGCCGGACAGGGCGTTGCCGTAATATATGAATCTGGGGGTCTGACCTTCGGTGGCGTCGAGCACCAGCGAGGTGGTCGGAGTACTTATATGCACAGTTTCAGCCTCGGTGGCCATCGCCGGCAAAAGTAGTGATAATAGAATATATTTGCGCATGGGTTAGATTTTTTACAAAGTTAGCAAAAAAAATCAACACTGTTCAGACACTATCTTTGCAGAAATTAGCGCTTTCAGTGCCTGCACTGTTGGGGCAAGGATAAGAAAATACCCTCTAATATTGAGCAAAAAAAACGGCGCCATTTGGCGCCGCCCATAGAGGTTTATGGTTGTTATTTCAAAAGAAATTTGTTGGCCTTGCCACCTTGCACACGTATTACCACGCTGCCCGGAGCGGGCTTGGCAATCTCAACGCCCTGGAGGTTGAAGTATCTTACGGGGCTGTTGTCGGCGGCTGCGTCCACATTGCCGATGCCGGCTTCTGCTACACCGGGGAAGAATATCTTGGTGGCCATGTTGGTGGTGATGCCATTGGAATCCTGCCATCCGTATCCGGCGGCGGGTTCCTGCTGGATGCCGAAGCAGGCATCGTTCATCCACTTGCCTTCGCTGTATGTCGATTCAAGATTCACCACACCGTCTTTGAATGTCGTCATAGGAATATCAATGCCTGAGTTGGCTATGGTCGCAAGTGTTTCTTCAACCGATGCGCCGAGGTACTCGGTGAACGATGTAAGGGTGTTGATGCAGTAGAATTTCGATATATCAAGTTCAGCGCAGGCAAAGCCGGCGGTAACAGGAGTGAACACCACGTGGTCGGGGTCGGTGACATCGAATTGAATGTAACCCGATTTGGAGGTCTGGTTGTAGAAAGCTACGGGCGAATCGCCGTGGTAGGGGTCAACAAGGCGGTAAACGTTCTTGTTGTCGTCGTTCTGCTGCAGTTCCACTTTGTACCAGTTTTCTTCAAGGGTCTGGTCGATGTCGAATGCCGGACACAGCCATCCGTCCATAACGGTAGCTTTACCCAGCGATGTCCAGCCTTCGTTGGGGTCCTCGGGCTCTACTATTTTTTCGAGGCTTATTAAATCGAATAAGTCCACCCAGCCGGCCAAATTGCTGTAGGCGGCATCGGAATAGGCACACCATCCTAAACCATGGTCAACCGGTGCTTTTATAGTTGCGGTCTGAGCGTCGAATTTGGCTTCGAATTTGTTGAGTTGAACAATATCGCCTTTGCCTTGATTGAGTGTCCAGTCATACTCGAAGGGTACAAATTCTATGTAGTACTGTGCGTCGGCTATGTTGAGCAGTCCCAGCTTGCTGCTTTCGAAAGTAATTGTGGCGGATGCTTCGTCGTAAGTGGCTTCGATACTGAAGGTAAAGTAATCGGAGTCGAAGATAAGTTTGTCGCCATTGCGGCTTATGCTGCATTCGGTGGTTACTTCGCCTACCGAATTTTCGAAATAGTAGTCACCTACAGTGATTTCGTATTCACCGGCTATGTCAGTGGCAGCTTTGGCTGCTACTTTCAAAGCGTCGTTACGAGTCAGACCGTCTTTGCTGACTGCGATTTTTTTCACTGCCGGAGCTTCGACTTTGGTTTTGCTTAAAGTCGCCTCGTGAAGTGTGAACGGCTTTTGGGCACTTGCTGAAAATGATACGGCAGCAAAGAGAGAAATGATGTAAACTTTGTTCATTTTACAAATAATTTTTTGGAAATGAAAAATTGGAAATGACCGACAATAGTCTTTATCAAAGATTGAATGGCGCAAAATTACAAAAAAAATTATAAAAACAAGGATTATTAACAAAAAAAATGTGCAATACTTTATTTTGGTAATGCGTCGGACGTTTTGTATTGGCAAAATGCTATTGTTGGGATATGCGTTTATGTTTTTAATTAAAATATTACTAACGTGGTGTAAAAACGGTGAATATTTATGTGGATTGGCAGAAAGTGTGTAAATTTGCAATAAAAGAATTGCACATGATAGAAAATCGACCACACTTTGCCACACGCCTGGGCGTGATTGCCACAACCGTAGGCTCGGCCGTAGGGCTGGGCAACATCTGGCGTTTCCCCTACGAGGCCGGCGCCAACGGAGGCGGGGCGTTCCTGCTGATATATATAGCCTGCATAGTCGTGATAGGCATACCGGTGGTATGCGCCGAGTTTGTGATGGGGCGTGCCTCACGCCGCAATATCTTTGGAGCATTTCGTACGCTGGCTCCCCGCGGGGGGCGCTGGTGGTCGGCGGTAGGTGTGCTGGGCATTACCGGCTCGACACTTATTCTGGCATTTTATTCGGTAGTTGCAGGCTGGACGGCCGAGTATTTCGTACAGTCGGTGTGTGGCAGTCTGGCCGATGTGGCCTCCGGCGAGCGCCGGGCCGCGTTCGACAGTTTTACCGGCGGCTGGCGCTGTGTGATGTGGACTCTGGTTATACTGGGGCTTAACTGCCTGATAGTGCTTGGCGGAGTGCGCAAGGGCATCGAGCGGGTGTCGAACCTGCTTATGCCGCTGCTGTTTGTGCTACTGCTTACGCTGGCTCTGAACTCACTGCTGCTGCCCGGGGCAGCCGACGGTCTGGCCTTTCTGTTCCGTCCCGATTTCAGCACGGTCGACTCCGGAGTCATTCTCAGTGCCTTGGGGCAGGCCTTCTTCTCGCTGTCGCTGGGCCTGGGTACCATGATGATTTACGCCAGCTACTTCAGCCACCGCACGCCGCTGCTTAAAAGTGCCGCCACCACCGCCGGACTCGACACCATGGTGGCACTGATTGCAGGCGTGATTATTTTCCCTGCCGTGTTTACCTTCGGGGCCGAGCCCGCGGCGGGTCCCAAGCTGGTGTTCGAGGTCCTGCCCGACATTTTCCGCATGATGCCCGCAGGCGCAGTGTGGTCGACACTGTTCTTTCTGCTGCTGTTGCTGGCGTCGCTCACCTCCACCATATCCATGAGCGAAATCAGTGTGGCCTATTTCTGCGAGCAGTGGGGCATGAGCCGCCGCAAGGCAGTGGCGGTGAATACTTCAGTGGCCGTAGTGCTGGGCACCCTTTGCGCACTGTCGTTCGGTCCGCTGTCCGACTTGCAGATTTGCGGCATGACGGTATTCAACCTCTTCGACTGTGTGGCCAGCAACATAATAATGCCTTTAGGCGGCATGCTCATATCCATATTCTCCGGCTGGGTACTCAGCCGCAATGTGCTTCAGGCCGAGCTGTCGCCAATACCGCGGGCGCTGTTGCGGGCGCTCACTTTCAGCCTGCGCTACATAGCCCCCGGAGCCATAGCTGTTATTTTCATAGCATATTAGAACCGCAGTGTTTGTAGTTTCGGGATATAATTCATATCTTTGTGTTTGGTTAACAAACTACAAATTTTTATTACATGAAAATCAACAGGCTAATAGTATGTGGTGTGGCGTTGACGTTGTGCCTCGTTGCGGCCGCTATCCCTGCCAAGCGCGGAGTGCGCACTTTCCGGCAGGCCGACGGTACTACAATCTCGCTTCGTCTTGTGGGCGATGAATTCTCACATAGTTACTTAACCTCCGACGGGCTGGCCGTGAGCCGCCAGTCTGATGGCAATTTTCACTATCTCGGCGTTCAAGGCGTGTCGCCTGTGGTGGCGCATGATGCCACAGCGCGCAGTGCTGCCGAAGTGTCGTATCTGAGAGCCAACGCTGCCGACTTCGGAGTCGCAGAGGTTCTGAAAGCACGCCGTGCGGCTTCGGCCCGCAAGGCCCCCGGGCGCCGTGTGGCTCCGGCAGCCGACGAACGTCAGGTGCCCTGTATCGGTTCGCCGCGTATTCCGGTAATACTGGTGCAGTACAGGGATTATAAGTTCAAGGACAACGACCCCAACAATACTTTCACTGAATTTTTCAGTCAGGTCGATGTAAGCGCCTACCAATACTTTTCCGACCAGTCGAACGGCATGTTTACCCCGCAGTTCGATGTTTACGGCCCCTATGACCTCAGCGGCAACCGCAGAGTTTACGGCGGCAACGATGAAAATGGCGATGACAAGGGCGTGGGGCTAATGGTTGCGGAGGGCTGTCTGGGCCTGGACAACAACATTGATTTCAGCCAATACGACAATAACGGCGATGGCGAATGCGATGTGGTGATAGTACTTTATGCCGGCGACGGCGAGGCATCATCATACGCCGATGACT
Organism: uncultured Muribaculaceae bacterium; assembly: GCA_910578365.1. GTDB lineage: Bacteria > Bacteroidota > Bacteroidia > Bacteroidales > Muribaculaceae > CAG-873. The sequence goes on along the minus strand of CAJTRC010000034.1, from coordinate 2,821 downwards.
GCGAATACGCCGTGTGGCCGTGCCAGTGGTCGCTGAGCTCTTCGGACTACGGAAAAGAACTGAATCTCGACGGTACCATTGTGAACAAATTCGCAGTGTTCAATGAGCTAAACGGTTCCGATCTCAGCCGTATCGACGGCATCGGTACCTTCTGCCACGAATTTTCGCACTGCCTCGATTTGCCCGACTTCTACGACACCCAGTACGGCCCCCATTTCGGCATGGGCGACTGGTCGCTGATGGACGGCGGATCGTACAACAACGACGGTTACACCCCCATAGGATACTCGGCATACGAAAAGGCTTTCATGGGCTGGATTGAACTCGAGGAAGCAGGTGAGAATTCGTTCTATACACTCCCGGCCATGAATCAGTTGTCGGCAGACACCGACAAGGCCGTGCGCATTACCAACGCCGCCGACCCCGACGAATTCTATGTGCTCGAAAACCGTGCCCGCCGCGGCTGGGATGCCTATATGCCTGCCGAGGGCATGCTGATAACCCATATTACATACAGCGCCATGGCATGGAAGGGCAACTATGTGAACGACGAGGACATGCAGCGTGTAACCCCCGTGCCGGCCGACAACAATCTGCGGGTAGACAAAGAATCCTACTGGGGCCAGACATATTATACCGTGAATCAGGAAGATGAGAAAGGCGACCTTTGGCCCGGCCCCGGCGCCACCGAGCTCACCGACACCTCGCTGCCCGCAGCCAAGGTAAACAGCGGCGGATTCATGCACAAGCCGGTGACTGAAATAACCCGCAACGCCGACGGCACCGTGTCGTTCTGGGTTATGAAGACTCCACTCCCCGCAGTGGCCGCTCCTACAGGCCTCGATTGCGAAGTTATATCGTCAACGGCAGTGAATGTGAGCTGGACAGCTGTCGATGATTCCGATGTTACATACACTCTGGAAATCAAGCAGCACAAAGACATAGAGTTGCTGATGTCGACCGACTTCACCGTCAATTCCCACGGCTGGGCTACCTCAGGCTTCACCGAAATATCGCCTGATGGCATCCGCATGGGTTCGAGCAAAGCGATGGGCGCGGTAACCTCGCCTGCCGTGAAAACTGCTGCCGACGGCCTTGTGACTGTAAAATTCACTGCAAAATACTATACCGGCGACGAAAGCAGTGTGAAAGTCAGTCTGCTCGATGCCTACAATGGCGATGCCCTGCTCGACAGCAAGACAATTGCCTTGAGCTCAAGCGAAACCGGCTACACTGTACTGCTCAACGGCAATGCCGACTCGCAGGTTAAAGTATGCATCGAAACCATAGCGAAAAAGAAACGTGCCTACCTCAAGCAGGCTGACATCTACAGCGGCGATGCCTCCGACATGGACAGCAAAGCTCCAGCTATGCGTGCTTCCGATGAAATATCACGCACTATCAGCGGCATAACCGGCACATCATGCCATGTCGACGGCCTGCTGGAGAACGGCACATTCGACTGCCGGGTGAAAGCGGTTCCTGCCGATAGCGAGAACTACAGCGACAGCCCCTGGACAGCCAAGGTTCAGTTTATACTCTCCGACGAAAACAGTTCGGCCATAAATATCGAATCCGCCGCCGCTGCCGCCGAGTACTACAATCTGCAGGGCCTGCGTCTGAAAGAGCGTCCTGCCGAGAGCGGCATATACATAGAGCGCCGTGGTTCGCAGGTAAGAAAAATAAGAGTGTATTAGTAAATCATCCTCTTATATACAAAAAGTGTATGTGCCACATATTGTGCGCACATACACTTTTTGTATATAATCTCTTTACCTTTGAATTTGTGTAAGATTACGAATTGGCGTTCTGTCCGGCAGCCGAACCGGCACGTCGGTTGCCGTCCTTACGGTTCTTGCGGCGGTCGGCCTTCATACACTTTTGGGAGTCGGAAGAGGCCTTGACGCATTTGCCAAGATTGTCCTGAACATAATAGTCTTCAAGGAAAATCACGTAGTTGTCGGGTCCGATAATAGCCTTCAGGTCCTGAAGGTATTGTTTCTTTTCAGCTTCGCGGGCAGCGCGGGCCTCGTTGTATCCTTGCTGCTTCTGAGCCTTTCGAGCCTCAACTTTCTTTTGCTCAAGAGCCTGAAGTTTTGCTTTCTGGTCGGAGCTGAGATTCATTTTATCGAATGCGGCATTGCTACAGAGCTTATAGGCATCACCTTTGCAACACTTCTGGTTGCTGACGCACTCGGTTTTGGTGCAGTTGCTGTTGTCTTTGGTGTTAGTCTGGGCGTTGGCGCCGATAGCTGCCATCGACATGGCGATAAGTGCCAAACCTAAGATTCTTTTCTTCATGATTATTGTTTTACTGTTTTGAAACTGTTGTTGTGGTTAATTTCTCTTCTTGTATTAATTGACTGATTAAACACATCAACGTTTAATTCATCTCCGCTATTTAACTGTATTTTAATATTCTACCGTGTGAGATGATAAACAATATTAAAATATTGTGCTTTGGCGGATTTTCAGTAACTTTGCATTATAATAAATCAGAACCATTATGAAATCCAGAATCACTTCATTTGTACTTGCGCTTGTATGCGCCCTGGCTGCCTTTGCGGCAGAGCCGGCGACATTCAATGTCGCCACCTATAACCTTCGGCTGCTCAACGACGGCGATGCCGCCCAAGGCGACGGTTGGGAGCAGCGTCACCCCTATGTGGCACAGCTTATACACGCGAGTTCGGGATAAGAACTTTATGATTTTCAACCAAGCAAAAGACAACATAGAGTATTGGGCGGCCTTTCAAGGTCGCCTGATTTATTTGTACAGTTTGGTGTTGTTAATCCCAGAGGACAAGCTGCCCGTTTGACT
>CAJTRC010000033.1 GCA_910578365.1 uncultured Muribaculaceae bacterium | reverse complement strand
TCGGTAATCATGATACAGTATTTATTGTTTGTCACCTCTAAATTACTAAATATCAGCGAAATTACCAAAAGAATAGGCAACTTTTTCAAGCTGCCTATTCAACTTTTTTATAGCATTTCTTATCCCGAACTCGCGTTAATAGTGAAATATACAAATGATTAAGAATATAGGCAGAACCGACATAATCGACTTAACGATTACATTGGAAAAATACAACCGGATGTTTAATCCGTTAAGTCTCTTGGCGAAATATAGTCTAACAAATAATGTAATTATTGTAATACTCAAATGTACATATAAAACAATTGTCGGTTCAAAACCCAACTTCAGAAATATATATGAAATAGGGACAATTAATAGTAACAGACCGCCTAATACAATTTGATAATTTCGAATCTTTCCTGTTGCAGAAGCTGCGATTATTAATGGTGTAATCATTGCATCAATAATCGAAATAATAAGTATTAATCGAACAAAAGAGCAACAATACTCAGGTACAACTTTAATCCAGAGTGTAAGAATCAAATCTGTTTCTAAAAAGAATGGAACAGAGAGTATGAATACTAGAAAAAAAGAGAATCGAGATCCTTCAAACACAAGTTTATTTAGATATTCTGTACTCCCATTAGAATATGATTTTACAATTTGTGGATTCATCGCTGTTTGGAAACCTCCAGCAAATTGCTTTACAGCATTTTGTACTTGAACCGAAATCGCTCTGGATGCATTAATAATTGGGCCAAAAAATATGTTAAGTATTATATTTATGCCTTGAGTAAATCCTATATATGCTAATTCTCCGACTAAGGTCCACGAAGTGAAAGAGAACATCTTCTTGAAAAGACTGGGGTTGAATTTTAAAACCAATTTTAAATTAGTATATTTTCTTCTGCAATAAACGTAAAAGAGTATAAACGATGTTAATTGAATCAATAAAAGAAGTAGTGCATAAAGCCCCAGCCTATCTTTCGACATTGAACTTATACAATAGGCTGCCCCTAATTTGAGGAATACATCAATCATAGAAAAATATGCAAAAACATGCATCTGTTCATAGGCGATGATAAGTGAATTGTACGGTACTCCAACTATCATTAATATAGTCGATATTATTGCGCATTGATATACAATTAACGCAGCAGTCAACTGTTCCTGCGGTATGACTAACTTATTAATTACAAACCAAAGCCCAATGGTTTCTGCCAAAACAAAAATTACAAAAGCAATAACGGAATGAATTATTAAAGAATTCGAAAAAACATCTATAATGGATTCATCTTTATTCTTCCCCAGTTCAAAATTTAAAAATCGTTGAGTAGACCTTGTCATGGAGCTATTAATAAATCCAAATAGCCCCACGACTCCACCCACTATATTATATATGCCATAATCACTTAACCCTAACGCATTTATTACAATTCTACTCGTGTACAATCCCACAATCATTATTACAAATGTGCGGACATACAACATAAATGTATTTTTTACGATGCGCTTTGCCTGAATAATCATTTATAATGGATTAACAAGTATCGATTAGCTTGTTATGTATTGATTCATTTATACATCCCCTCATAATACTGGCGATACTCCCCCGAGGTAACATTGTCGAGCCAGTCCTGGTTGTCGAGGTACCAGCGGACGGTTTTTTCGATACCCTCCTCGAACTGGAGTGAGGGTTCCCAGCCGAGTTCCGACTGGAGCTTGCGCGAGTCGATGGCATAACGCATGTCGTGGCCAAGACGGTCGGCGACATAGGTTATCAACCCATAACTGTGCCCCGGAGAATTGCCGAGCAGTCTGTCGACGGTATTGATTACCACTTTGATAATGTCGATATTCTTCCATTCGTTGAAACCTCCGATGTTGTAGGTTTCTGCGATTTCGCCTCTATGGAAAATCAGGTCGATTGCCCGCGCATGGTCCTCTACAAATAGCCAGTCGCGCACGTTCTCGCCTTTTCCATATACCGGAAGAGGTTTGCCATGACGGATATTGTTGATAAACAGCGGTATCAGCTTTTCGGGAAACTGGTATGGTCCGTAGTTATTGGAGCAGTTGGTCACTATGCTGGGCATGCCATATGTGTCGTGATATGCTCTTACAAAGTGGTCGCTGGATGCTTTGGATGCTGAATATGGCGAGTGTGGATTATATTTTGTCGTTTCAAGAAAGAATTCTGTGCCGTAGGCCATGTCGTCCTTACTTGAAGCTTTTGTTGTAAATGGTGCCGGAACCCCTTTGGGATGGGTCAGTTCAAGTGCTCCGTAAACTTCGTCGGTCGAGATATGATAGAACAGCTTGCCTGTGTATTTCTCCGGCAGCGATTCCCAATATTCTTTGGCCGCCTGAAGCAGCGACAGGGTCCCCATCACATTGGTGCGGGCAAAGGTAAACGGGTCTTTAATAGAACGGTCGACATGGCTCTCTGCCGCAAGATGTATTATTCCGTCAATCTGATACTCGCTGATTATGCGGCGTATGCAGTCAAAATCCGCAATATCGGCCTTGACAAAGGTGTAATTGCTTTTATCCTCGATATCTTTGAGATTGGCAAGATTGCCGGCATAAGTAAGCTTGTCGAGATTGACTATATTGTACTCCGGGTATTTGTTGACAAACAGCCGCACTACATGTGAGCCGATGAATCCTGCTCCGCCAGTTATAAGTATCTTACGCTTCATGCTGGTTCAGATTTTTGATACAGACTTTGAGTGAGTCGGTCCAGTATGGTATCCGGAGTCCGAATGTGCGTTTGAATTTGGTTTTGTCAAGTACTGAATATGAGGGGCGTACAACAGCCGACGGAAATTCGTCAGAATGGCACGGCTGAATATCGCAACCGGTATTGCCGGCAATTTCGGCTATAGCTTTTGTAAAGTCAAACCAGCTGCAGACACCCTCGTTGGAGTAGTGATAGATACCTTCATTTCCCTCATATTTTCGGCTCTCTATGATGCTGAATATAGCGTCCGCAAGATCCTGAGCGTAAGTCGGAGTCCCGGCCTGGTCAAATACTACTTTAAGTTCCGATTTCGACGATGAGAGATTGAGCATCGCCTTGACAAAGTTTTTGCCGTATTCCGAGTACAGCCATGCTGTGCGGAATATCAGTGCCTTACAACCGCTTGCCTCTATGGCCTGCTCGCCATGCAGTTTTGTAATGCCGTAGACACCTGAGGGATTGACCGGCTCGGATTCTGTACGGGGAGTATTGCCTTTGGCGCCGCCGAAAACATAGTCGGTCGATATATGAATCAGTGTTCCATTGTTGTTTTTAATTGCCAGAGCCAGATTGCCAACCGCAGTTGCATTCAACTTTTCAGCTAAAGTCCGGTCGCTCTCAGCCTTGTCAACGTTTGTATATGCGGCGCAGTTTACAATTATGTCGATATTATGTTCTGTTACCATTTCCTCCACGGCATCGGCATCTGTAATGTCGAGTTCCGCTACATCGGTAAATATGTAATTGTCTGCCGTGCCTTTGACTACTGCCTTGCGCATACAGTAGCCTAGCTGTCCGTTTGCCCCAGTCACCAGTATATTCATAATACGAAAGGAGAGTCAAAATCGTTAAACATCGGATGATTCCTGTCTTTTTCCGACAGTATGGCTTCTGACAAATCCAAGCGCCAGTCAATATCAAGCGATGGATCTACTATCGAGATACCGCCGTCGGCTTCGGAACAATAATAATTGTCGCATTTATACTGAAAAACAGCTATATCGCTTAGCACCGCAAAGCCGTGGGCAAAGCCGCGCGGGATAAAGAACTGCCGGTGATTGTGCTCAGTAAGCAGACAGCTTACATGCCTGCCGTAGGTCGGCGAGCCTTTGCGGATATCAACCGCCACATCGAGTACTGATCCGCGTACGCATCTTACAAGTTTTGCCTGTGCATGTGGCGGACGCTGAAAGTGAAGACCGCGCATCACTCCGCGGGAAGAACACGATTCGTTGTCCTGAACGAAGTCTATCTTTCCGACCACCTCATCAAACACACTCCTGTTGAAACTCTCAAAGAAGTATCCCCTGGAGTCTGTAAACACGCGAGGTTCGAGAATCACTACGCCTTCAATATCTGTTTTGATTACTTCCATCAGTCAAGATTTTTAAGACCTGTACGTTCTACTTCTTCTACAACTTTCAACAAATACTGCCCGTACTGGTTTTTAAACATCGGGGTTGCCAGTTCAGTCATTTTCGTTTTTGAAATCCAACCCTGGCGATATGCAATACCTTCGAGGCATGCAATCTTAAGGCCCTGACGCTTTTCCAGAACCTCAACATAGATTGATGCCTCGGCCAGAGAATCATGAGTGCCGGTATCAAGCCAGGCGAAACCTCGAGGCAGAGTCTGAACCTTCAGCTCGCCATCATTGAGAAATTCCTGATTGACTGTTGTTATTTCAAGTTCACCGCGTGCCGACGGCTTTATATTTTCGGCAACTTGTACAACTTTATTGGGATAGAAATATAAGCCGACAACGGCATAATTACTCTTGGGGTGTTCCGGTTTTTCTTCAATAGATAAGCAATTACCGTCCGAATCGAATTCGGCCACTCCATAGCGCTCTGGCGAATCAACCCAATATCCGAACACCGAAGCTTTCCGCTCCTGCTCAACCGTCCGCACGGCATCTTCCAGCATACCGGAAAAACCTGCGCCATGAAAAATATTGTCGCCCAGCACCAAGCAGACAGAGTCATTCCCAATAAACTCCTTACCGATGATAAACGCCTGAGCAAGGCCATCGGGCGAGGGCTGGACTGCGTACGTAAAATTCACGCCAAAATCACTGCCATCGCCCAACAACCGTTCAAATCCAGGAAGGTCATGAGGAGTAGAAATAATAAGAATATCCCTGATACCGGCCAACATCAGAACCGATATCGGATAATATATCATTGGCTTATCGTAGATAGGTAGGAGTTGTTTCGATATACCTTTTGTTATAGGGTATAACCTTGTACCCGAACCTCCTGCCAATACTATTCCTTTCATATAGCTTTGATTATAATTAGGTGAACAAATCGGCAAAAATATATCCGCTTAACTATTGCTCACAATTCACAATAATTTCATAAAAGCGCAACAGAGTATCATCCAATCAACTCTACATAATCCGTACGCCCCACTTCGACCGCTGCGGCCAACAAGCCGGGCAACTTTACTATGAGTTTCTTTTTGCCTGAACCTTTGACTTTTAACAGCACACCCTCAAAACCATTTAGAGGGCCCTCGCATATAACTCGTACTGTGGCCCCAAACATATTAGGAGATATTTCGTCAGGACTATAGAATTGTGGAGTTTTTGTCAATGAAACTGCAGCGATAAACCGCTCCATGTCGCGAACAGACACTACCATAGGCGAGCAATACGCCGCTCCTTTGACAAAGCGGTATTGCAGAGTGTCGGTACGCGCCACCACCTTGTCTAATGTTTCTTTTTCTGAGAACACAAAGAGCAAATCCTGTACAAACGGAACTTCAACCCGTTTTCTCTTTCCGGCATACTCCACCACTTTGGTTATCAAAGGTGTGAATACCCTAAATCCAGCTTCCGCCAGTTCCTTGTAAGCCGGTAGTTTGGCGTTTGGACGCTTTAAATCGCGCATCACAAACCACTGATGTTCCGACACACAGGTTTCATCCATAAAATTAATGTCTGATTTAGACTAAGGCAATAGTATCTAATCCTGCATGAATGCACATATATGTGTTATTCAAGCAGTTATATCCACCCAAGCAAAATTCGATGCTGCATTGGTTATTATCAGCCGCACATAATTCCATTCAAGAATTCAGGGATTCTGAATTACATTCCATTTTACACTCTCTTGCGAAGAGATGCTTTTTCGGTTGCAAAGTTACGAAATAAATTTGATTCCTTATATATACCGGCACATATTTTCACGGCTGACGCACCTTAATTTTTTACAACGTCAAAACTTTTTAAGGCATAAAGCAGCATAACGCAGGAAGTCGTTCGATGCTTTTAACCCATCTATCCTTGTCGATGATGTTGTTGAGGTTGGTAATGACAGCCCATAGCATCAATTGTAATGATGCAGTTTTTCAGCTCAAGTATGCGAAGCAGCCCTGGCATGACAGACTGCAGTTACATACTGCCAGCCTAATGATAACGTGGAAGCATTGCGCATAACTTCGGAGCCGCAGGTATCGAATTACGTCCGCCTTGGAGCCTATGCAAAAACAGCCGGTGTACCAAAGTAAACCGGCTGACGTCAATAGTGTGTGCGGGAATCTTTTCAAGGTTGGCATATGTCAGCCTGCCGACCCGTGGAAGATTCTCCATTATATTTCACCTGATAATCAGAGTATGCTCTGCGGCTCCCTACGTTGTTTGAAGCAATCGAAAAGGAGGGCGGCAAACGGAGTGTTGAATGTCCGTGCATGGCGCGGACATTGTTTTACGCAGGCGCAACACCTGATGCACTTTTTACTGTCGCTGCTACATTCGTTGCCTTTCGCTATGGCGCCTGATGGGCATATTGAGGCACAATAACCGCAATGTGTGCATAGCTGCGCATCAACTTCAGGAGTACGTGGCTTCGCCACCCTACTCTTACGCAACTTTATTACATTATACACAAAGCGCAACTGCGGAATCAATGGCTGGCGCGGACGCGGTATACGGGCCACATTCACGCTGTCAAGCCCGGCGATATCCTCAGCGGCCTCGATTTTCTTACGTATTGATTCGCCAAAACTGCGTGCCCGCGCCAGGTCTGAGGCGTCGGGTCGTCCGGCGGCTATAGGCTTGTCGGCGGTGCTGTATGAATGTTCGCCTATAAATGTGGCGGCGGCTATGAGTCTGAAGCCTCGCTCTGTAAGAAAATCGCCCAATTCAATCAATGCTTTTTCGTAATCGCGGTTTCCGTAAACCACTACGGGCACTGCGGCCCCACCCTTGGAACGCAGTTCTGCCAGACGCTGCATAGCCAGCGGGGCTACATGCCCGGCATATACTGGTACTGTCACTATGGTGAGTGTGTCGGCTGATATTTCGGGCATAGGGCTGCCACCCAGTGTCAGTTCGGTAATTTCGAAGGTCGGAATAGCAGTCCCGACGGCAATTGCCTCGCCTACTTTCCGCGAGGTTGAGGTAGGCGAAAAAGTTATGAGTCTAATCTGACTTATGTTCATACGTTTAATAGATACTAAAGTCCGGATTGGCTTCAGAGCAGGCCGGAGATTATATTCCGGCCTGACTCTGTTGCCTCATAAAATGCATATAACTTGAAAAGGACTTGCGCGGTGTACTTCCGGCCTGAGCGGGCCTTGATGTATTTTGTGCGGTTTTATATCAAAAATTCAGAAACAGGCTTTCGAGCCATATCATGGCTATGCCGCATAGGTAGCCTACGAATGCCAGCCAGGTGATGCGTTTGACATACCACATAAACTGTATTTTTTCGATACCCATGGCCACTACACCTGCCGCACTGCCGATTATAAGCAGGCTGCCCCCTACTCCGGCACAGAATGTGAGCAGATGCCAGAACAGACCGTCCTCGATAAACATCATGGTGTAGGCCGGATCGACCGAAGCGGCTATCATGGCGTCGGTGGCCACCGGATACATGTTCATGCAAGCGGCTACAAGTGGCACATTGTCGACTATAGACGAAAGCATACCTATTATCATGTTGATGATGTAGACATCGTGGAATGTTTCGTTGAGCCATACAGCCAGTGAGCCAAGTATACCGGCCTGGCTGAGTGCTGCCACAGCCATAAGAATACCCAGAAAGAAGAGTATGGTGCTCATATCGATGTTTTTCACCACTTGGCTTACACGCCCTTCCATTTTGCCGTCGAGTTTGTAATAGCGCACTAAAATTTCGGTAATCAGCCACAGTACGCCAAGCGACAGCAGTATGCCCATATATGGGGCCAGATGGGTAGTGGCCTTGAATACCGGCACGAAAAGCAGACCTGCCACTCCGCATATGAGTATAAATATCGACAGACCTTTGTGATGCTCCGACAGCTGGTAGCCCACGCGGGTATCGTGGTCGTTAAGGGGTTCGACAGCTGTGGCCGGAATCATGTGGCTGGCTATGAACACGGGAACTATCACCGATACTATTGAAGGGAGCAACAGATTGACAATCAGGTCGACCGACGACACATAGTTTTTCATCCACAGCATTATGGTGGTGATGTCGCCAATTGGCGACCATGCACCGCCGGCATTGGCAGCCAGCACGATAACGCAGGCGAATATCCAGCGTTCTTTCTGGTCGCTGAGCAGCCGGCGCAGCATCATAACCATAATTATGGTGGTGGTCATGTTGTCGAGCACGCTCGACAGGAAGAAGGCTACAAAGGCCAGAACCCACATGAGCTTTCGCTTGTTCGAGGCATGCAGGTTCTCCACTATTATGTGGAAGCCGCCATAGCGGTCTATCAGTTCCACTATAGTCATGGCTCCGATAAGGAATACTACAATTTCACATGTGTCGCCGAGGGCCTCGACCATGTCGGCCGAGATATTCGGGTCGTGGCCGTTGACGGCATAGACGGCCCACAGCAGGCCGCACATAATCAAAGCGAATACGGCCTTGTTGATGTGCAGTACATGCTCCGACGCTATCATCAGATAGCCTAGAACGAAGATTATTAAAAGGGCAGGTATCAAGGTAAGGAAGTTGTTAGAGTGATGAACGTAGACTGTTGGAACAGGACTCCGGATTTGCCCGTCCGAAATCGTTCGCGAAGTTACTAATTATTTCCTCGCCGAACACCCTTGAAAAACATGCTTTACAGCATAATTAAGGAAATTTTTCCATAATACATGTCCTCTTTAACAATTCTTTTGAATCAGGCTGTCAGAACAGCATGTTCAGACACCCCATAATGAAGCCCAGCAGGGCGCCGAGCCATATTATTGCTTTGAGTTCCTTGCGCATCACCTGCAGTATCAGCTGCTCGGTCTGTTGCACATCCATTTCGTTGATTCGCTGCTCTATCATATTGCTTATGTCCACGGCTTCCATAGCTTTTGGCAGCTGCTTGGCCACAGCGCGGCGATAGACCGACAGTAGCCGGCCGCGCACAAAGGCAATATGCCTTTGATGTCTGTCGACGAGGCTGTTCACGGGCATATCCATAAAGGCTGCTGTCTGCTCGTCGATAAGCGAGGCGGCCATCTGCCTTGAGTTGGCCTCCACCATCTCGCTTATGTGTTTTGCCAGCAGCTTTTCAATCGGTCCTATAAGCGTGGCCACAAGTTTGTCTGCACCGAGTATTCCCGGCACTCCTCCACGCAGTTTGTCTGCTACATGCCCTATGGCCATCGAGGCGATTTCCGGCCCGAGGTCGGCGGCGACCACTGCGTGGTGAATGCGGTCGGCGAGGCTGCTGACAATTTCGGAGCGCAACGCTTCGGTGTCGGCAGGCGCCAGATACCGAGCCAGCAACTGCCCTACCGGCTCGGTATTGGTTTTCAGCCCGGCCACAAAGTCGTCGAAGGCAGCGGCAAGCTTGCCGGTGATGTCGTCGGAGAGCAGAGTTTTTTCCAGCACTTCGCGGTTCATCAGATTCTTGCTTACTGCTTCGCCTATCGAGGCTGCTATGCGGGCTTTCTCCTTGGGTATGAGTCCGGGCGTAAACGGCAATCTGAAGCCGAATATGTATTTTGCCCGTCGCGGCCTGAACAGCATGCGTATTGCAATATCGTTGGTGATGTAGCCGATTACGGCGCCGATGAGTGGTCGTGCTATATATGTGAGTTCTATCATAGGCTTGAGTGTCTTATTCTGCCAGTATGGCTTCAATTTCGTTAAGTTCGTCGGCTGAGAAGTCGAGTTTGCCGTCGATAGTGGCGAGGTTGTCGGTGAGCTGCTTTACCGACGAAGCGCCTACTATCACCGAAGTCACCCTGCTGTCGGCGAGAATCCAGGCCAGGGCCATCTGTGCCAGCGACTGTCCTCGCCGCGAGGCAAGTCCGTTGAGGCGCCGCGCCATGGCTACCTTGTCGGGACTTACCTGCGACAGTTTCAGATATCCCGTCGACTTTGCGGCACGGCTGTCGGCCGGAACTCCGTCGAGATACTTGTCGGTGAGCAAGCCCTGTGCCAGCGGCGAGAAAACAATGATGCCGCTTCCGGCTTCTGCGGCGATGCCGAAGTTGTCGGCGGCTGCCACGCGGTCGAACATCGAATATCGGTACTGGCTGAGCAGGCATGGCACTTTCGCCTCGGCCAGTATGCGGCAGGCGTACTCCTGGAGTTCGGGCGGATACTTCGATATTCCGGCATATAGCGCCTTGCCGCTCCGCACTATGTCTATCAGGGCCTGCATGGTTTCCTCTACCGGAGTCACGCCGTCGTAACGGTGGCTGTAGAAGACATCGAAATACTCCAGGCCTGTACATCGCAGGCTGGCATCGCACGAAGCTATAAGATTTTTGCGCGACGAGTTGCCGCCGTACACGCCCGGCCACATCTCGTGTCCGGCCTTTGATGATATGAACATTTCGTCGCGATGCGTTGCCAGGTCGGCACTCAGCACCTTGCCGAAAGTAATTTCGGCGCTTCCGGGCGAGGGGCCGTAGTTGTTGGCGAGGTCGAAATGGCATACACCGCTTTCAAAAGCAGTAAGCAACATGTCGCGGGCGGTGCCGAAGTCGTCGACATCGCCGAAGTTATGCCATAAACCAAGCGAAATTACAGGCAGTTCAATGCCGCTGTGTCCGCATCTTCTGTATATCATAGTGCAGTGAATTTGTGATTAGTAATTTACAAAGGTACATATGAAACACAACAAAAGGGCCATACGTTGCGTTAAAGATGTAAAAAATCAAATTCATCGCAGTTATGATAATGGACATAGTATGGCTCGTAGCGGGTCTTGTACTTATACTTGCCGGTGCCAACGCGCTCACCGACGGCGCATCGGCAATTGCCAAGCGCATGGGCATAAGCGAACTGGTTGTCGGTCTTACCGTGGTGGCGTTCGGCACCTCGACCCCGGAACTGGTAATATCGGTTGTGTCAGCCATCAACGGCAACTCCCAGCTGGCCATAGGCAACGTGGTGGGCAGCAACATCATGAACATACTTGTAATTATCGGCGTCACGGCCATGGTACGCCCCATCACTGTTACACGCAGCGTGATGTCGCTCGAGATTCCTATGGTGATTCTGTCGTCGGCAGTGCTGCTTGTGTTGGGCAACAGCGGCAGTATCGATGGCGGAGGAGTCAATGAGGTATCGCGCGTGTCGGGTATATTCCTGTTGATATTCTTCCTGCTTTTCATGCGCTACACTTTCGCCAGCGCCAAGCAACCCGACCTCAGCCCGGCCGCCCCGGCCGAAGCTCGAACAGAGTCCGCGCCGATGCCGATGTGGAAATCGGCCATTTACGTGGTGCTTGGTCTTGCGGCCCTGGTATGGGGCGGTGACCGCTTCGTCGACGGCGCATCGGGCATTGCCGCCGGACTGGGAGTGAGCGAGGCCGTGATAGGCCTCACCATTGTGGCTGTGGGCACATCACTGCCCGAACTGGCCACATCGGTAGTGGCTGCTACCAAAGGGCGCGCCGGACTGGCAGTCGGCAATGTAATAGGCAGCAATATATTCAATGTACTCATGGTACTGGGCGTATCGGCTACCATAAAACCGCTGCCTTTCGACTCCATAGGTAATTTCGACCTGCTGACACTGCTTACCGCCTCGATACTCTTCTACCTCTTTGGCTGGCTTTTCAAGGAGCGTACAATCACCCGCATCGAGGGAGCCCTGCTCACCTCAATATATATTGCCTATGTGGCGATACTGCTGATACGATTATAATATACAAGATTACGATATAAATGTAATTATGACCGACCTTAAACCATCATTATCGACCAAACCTCGCTTTGAAATTCTCGACGGCCTGCGCGGTATCGCAGCCCTCATTGTAGTAGCCTTTCATATTTTCGAAATCCACTCCGGTGGTCCGGCCCTGCAGATTATCAACCACGGTTACCTGGCGGTTGACTTCTTTTTCGCGCTATCTGGCTTTGTACTTGGCTATGCCTACGACGACCGCTGGGGCCACGGGCTCAGCTTCAAAGCCTTTGTAAAACGCCGTCTTATCCGCCTGCAGCCCATGTTGCTCATGGGCGCCACACTGGGCATGCTGGCCTACTACTTCGGGCTGGCACAAATCGAGTCTACCACAGTAGGCACCCTGTTGCTGATATGGCTGCTCGCCTGCCTGATGATACCCACCACCAAGGCTCTCGACATCCGTGGCTGGAGCGAAGGCTACACGCTCAACGGTCCGCAGTGGTCGCTTGCATTCGAGTACATAGCCAACCTGCTGTATGCCCTGTTCATACGTCGTTTTCCGCTGTGGCTGCTGGGAGTGTTCGTGGCCCTTGCCGCCTGCCTGTCGGTTGATATAACACTCAATATCGACACATTCGGTATCCTGGCCGGACGCAGTGCCGAACGCTTTACCATTATCGGCGGCTGGTCGCTTGCGCCCACACAGCTCTATGTAGGCTTCACCCGCCTGCTGTACCCGTTCTTTGCCGGCCTGCTTGTGTACCGCCTTGGCCTGCGCATAAAAGTACGCGGAGCCTTCCTGCTGAGTTCGCTGATTATAGCCGCCGTGATGCTGATGCCGCGTGTGGGTCTTTCCGACTACCACTGGTCGAACGGCCTGTACGAACTGCTGTGCGTGCTTCTGGTATTTCCGGCAGTCCTGATGATAGGAGCCGGCAGCAACGACATGGGTCGGCGCACCACCTCGCTCTGCCAGAGTCTGGGCCGTATATCCTATCCGCTGTACATTACCCACTATCCACTCATCTACATACTCTTCGACTGGACCTACAAGCACCCCGACATGCCTCAGTCGGTACACATCTTCAATGGAGTGGCAGTGTTCCTGCTGACCCTTGGCGTGGCATACGCCTGCGAACGCCTCTACGATATGCCTGTGCGCACATGGCTCGCAAACCGCTTTCTCAAGAGCAGGCACAGGTGATACCGTCGTCACGGCCAACCGTTAACACATATTTTGGGGTGAACGGAGTATAATAAAGCAGTGACATTACAGCATGGCGGCGGGAACTTTCTGAATCTTTCGATGTTGTAAATGTAGTTAAACTTAGTTTCAATTGCTTTACTACTCGACATGAGAAAATCCGCTACCCTGCTGTCGCTTGCAGTCACAGCAACCGCCCTGGCACACGAGCCGGCCAATCTTGCCGACACTACCTTTACTTTGCCGGAATTCGTTACCGTCGCACCAAAAGTGCAGCACCTCAACGAAGCTGTAAATCTCGATCTAAAGGTCAATCCCGTAAAATCATCGCAGGAAGTGCTGCGCATCGTGCCAGGCCTGTTTATAGCCCAGCACGCCGGCGGAGGCAAAGCCGAACAACTGTTTCTGCGCGGCTTCGACCTTGACCACGGCACCGACATCAACATTGCCGTCGACGGCATGCCAGTCAACATGGTCAGCCATGCCCACGGCCAGGGCTATGCCGACCTGCACTTCCTGATGCCGGAGGTCATAGAAGAAGTAGACTTCGACAAAGGCCCATACAACGTGTCCAAAGGCGACCTCGCAAACGCCGGATATGTCGAATTCAAAACCGCCGACCGCATGCGTACCGGAGCCGCTATCGAAATAGGCATGCACAACTACCAGCGCTACCGTGCCACAGCATCGCTTATCGACGACCCTACACAAAGCCTTTACGTGACTTCATCGTTTCTTACCGACGACGGATTCTTCGACGCAGACCAGAATTTCAAGCGCTTCAACGGCATGGCCAAATACACCAAGTGGAGCGAAAACGCCAAATTCTCGCTGATTGCCTCGCACTTCAACAGCAGCTGGAACGCATCGGGCCAGATTCCCGACCGCGCCGTCGACAAGGGTATGATAGGATGGTTCGGCTCGCTCGACCCCAGCGAAGGCGGCAGCACCTCCCGCACCAGTGTGCAGGCTCTGCACCATCTGCACGTAGCCGACGGACACGGCACATTCAACACCAGCCTATACGCCTCGTACTACACCTTCAACCTATTCAGCAACTTCACCTTCTTTCTGCACGACCCCGTCAACGGCGACGAAATCAATCAGCACGAACGCCGATGGCTCGGCGGCGGAAACTCGGAGTACACCCACACATTCAACGTAGGCAACAACTTCTGGAAAGCAACCGCAGGCGCAGGATTCCGCTACGACCAAGTGAAAGACCTGTGGCTATATCATACCGTCGACCGCAACAAAATCGGCACCTACTCGCTGGGCGACGTAGGCGAATCGTCGCTCTGGGCATACGCCGGAGCCGAAATGAATTTCGGCCCCGTGATGGTAAACCCCGGAGTACGCGTCGACTGGTTCAAGATGGACTACATCGACAAAACAGCCCAAGAATACACCAACCCTCACAACTCACAGGCAACTGTATCGCCGAAACTCAACATCACCTGGGACGCCACCCGCAACTTCCGGCTACTGCTCAAAGCCGGCAAAGGCTTCCACAGCAACGACGCCCGCGTGGTGGTAATAGAAAAAGACCGCCCCACCCTGCCGTCGAGCTGGGGCGTGGACTTCGGCTTCAAATGGAAACCCCTCAAAGGCCTTACATTCGCAGCCATGGGCTGGTTTCTGCACTCCAACCAGGAAATGGTGTATGTGGGCGACGAAGCCGTGGTTGAACCGGGCGGACGCACCCGCCGCCTTGGCCTTGACCTTGGCGTACGATACGAATTCCTCAAAGACTTCTACTTCCAGTGCGACTACACCTACTCGCACGCCCGCAGCATCGACGACCCCAAAGGCCAAAACTACGTGCCCCTCGCCCCGGTCAACACCCTTGTGGCAGCCCTTACATGGAACCACAACGGCTTTGCCGCCAGCGCCAAAACACGCTGGCTAAGCAACCGTCCGGCCAACGAAGACTACTCGCTCACCGCCGACGGATACTGCATCGTCGACCTCACCGCCGCATACACCTGGAAGAAATTCACATTCGGTATGGCCATCGACAACCTCTTCGACACCAAGTGGAAAGAGGCCCAGTTCGAAACCGAAACAATGATTCCGGGCGACACCGAACCGGTTACCGAAATATGCTTCACCCCCGGCACCCCATTCAGTCTTCGCGGCTACATAGCCGTAACGTTCTGATTCCGGCCACAGCCAATTGTCGGAAAACGCAAAAAAACTGCTCCAAAAGTACCAGAACATACCCCAAAATTTGGCAGCAATCGAATATTAAGCTAATTTTGTGACGTAATTAACTAAAAATTCACAAAATTTCGTTAACATGAAGAAATTAGCTACACTGGCAATCATGCTTATTGCCGCCATCAGCGCTTCTGCACAGCTTTACATCGGAGGCAGTTTCGGACTGAACCGCGATATGAGCGAGAACCAGACTGAGTTTTCAATCCTGCCCGAAATAGGATGCAATCTCAACAAAACATGGGCTGTAGGTGCAGCCTTCGGCTACCAGCACATGTACAACGACGGCATAAGCTCCAACATAGGCGTAATAAACCCCTACGCCCGCTATACCTGGTTCCGAACCGACAACAAACTCATAAGCCTCTTTGTTGACGGCGGTGTCGACATGAGTTTCGGCGCCACCAAGTACCGCAAAATCAGCAGCGACACCCTGTTTGCGTTCGGCATCGGATTCAAGCCAGGCATATCCATTAACCCCACCGACAAATTCTCAATTGTGGCCCACATAGGCGAACTCGGCTACTGGGGCGCCAACGATGCCGGCAAAGCAGCCGGCCTCACCTCGCACTGGGGTCTGAATTTCAGCACTCTAAACCTCAATATCGGTTTCTACTACAACTTCTGAACCTGAGAGCTGTAATAATTAAAGATGGGGTTGCTTAATTGCAACCCCATCTTTAATTATTACGTATCAACGAAGCATCACTTTCGTACGGTTCACTATATACACACCTTTATCCAGACCGAGTTCATATCTGCCGCAGAAGCCATCTTTGGCAAAAAGAATTCTACCGGCAGCATCTGTGATTACCACATCCACTGCCTCGCCTGAACTCAGCACCAACGCATGTCCGTCGGAATAAATCCGAAGTGCCATTTGGTCGGAGCTGTTCGGGCTGAGCCCTCCTCATACAAAGCTCGCCGCTCTTTCGGTTGGCAATTGCAATCACCTCATTTGGTTTCTTACGGCACTCTTCGCAGTGAAATTTATTACTGATTTTCAACATTATACAATTATGGTTGCCTGTTATTTTGCTCCACGGCCGTTTTTTTGTAATTTTGCAGCAACTATGCAGACAAGCGCATTTTATCAACAAGAGAACTCTGCTGATTTTTTCAGCCAGCTCGGGGCTGTGGTGTCGGACCGCGACAACGACCGACGTAACGGCTACCGTATGATGGCCAAACTGTTCAACAGGCTGATTGACAACGCAACCGCCGAATCAAGTATTCTGCTGTCGGGTCCTTTTGCCAAAACCGATTTTCTGCTTCGTAAATTTTCGGCCGACAAGGCTCTGCGACTGGCCGTGAATGATGCCCGCAGCCGCTTTGCCAAGTTGAGCCTGCTCGACGCTGCCGAAATGCGCCGTTTCTTTTACTACGATTTCGAGGCGCTGGCCCGCTTTGTGGCTCTGGTGTTCGACTGCGATACTCCGGCGGAAATCAAACTGGTGTTTCCTCAGTCGAGGCCTCCTCGCAGCAGTGGACGCATTACCAATGAATACCTGCGGGTGATAGTATGTGATATACACCACGACTGCATCCGCGGCTCGTCGCCCGATGCTCCGGAAAATTTACTCGAAATACGCTTTGCCTGCCACGACGGAGATAGCGATTCGCCCGATTTCAGCTATCTCAGGCCTATGCTCCGACCGGGTTCTCAACTGAATATCATCCGGCCAAGGCGCGACGAGGCAGGTGTACTCAATCCCGAGCTTATAATATATGAACCGGACCTGCTGACCGATGTGTCGGCTATTGCTTCATGCTTCGAAACTTACACCACATCGCCGCTAATCAACATTATCAAACGTCTGAGTCCGGCTCCTACAGGCGATGCCATCAACCTTGGTAATTTTGCCGGACAGCTGCTCGACGAAATAATACACAATGAGTGCGATTCATACGCCGACAGCGCCATGCGCTTTTTCCGCAATAATGCTTTGCAGCTGGCGGCCACGCCTCCGGGCAGGGACTTCCATCACGAGGCCCGACGACAAATTGGCAATATCCGTGAAGCTGTGCTAACAAGCATGCGCCGCGAGGTGAGCAGTTTCGATTGCAGCCGGCTTATGGTAGAGCCTACTTTCTTCTCCGAAATGCTTGGTCTGCAAGGGCGTATGGACTTTCTGCAACTCGACATGAAAATTTTGGCCGAACAGAAATCCGGCAAGGGCGCTTTTCCTTACAACGGCTTTGAAATTCCGCGCCACCGCGAACCTCACTACGTGCAGCTGCTGCTTTATATGGCCATTATCCGCTATAATTTCGCAGAACGCTATCGCGAGAACAACGATGAGCTGCATGCCTTTCTGATGTACTCCAAATACAGCCGCAGTCTGCTGCGCCTGGGATTCGCGCCAAAGTTGCTGAGAGAGGCCATGAAGGTACGCAACGGCATTGTGTTCAACGACATGCGTTTTGCCGATGAGGGCTTTGGGCTGCTGGCCACCATAAGTGCCGATGACCTCTGCACGAATGGGCGCGAAAGCACCTTGTGGACTCGATACAGCCGTCCGGCGCTCTGCGCCATACTCGACCCCATTCGCAACGCTTCCCGGCTGGAGCGCGAATATTTCATGCGCCTGATGCGCTTTACGGCCCGCGAACATATATTGTCGAAAATCGGAAACAAACAGAAGGAGGGCAGCGGTTTCGCCTCGACCTGGCACGACTCGCTCGAAGAGAAACTCGATGCCGGAAACATATACACCGGTCTGGTACTGGACTACAATTTCCCGAAAAAAGGCAAAATCGAATCACTGCGGCTGACTTTCACCGACGACGAAGCCTGTGACATGGCCAACTTCCGCCGCGGCGACATTGTGATTCTCTACCCTTACCCCGCCGGCGAAGTGCCCGATGCCAGGCGCAACATGGTGTTCCGCTGCACCATCGAGGATATTGCCGCCGGCGACATCAGTCTGAGGCTGCGCGCGCCCCAGTCGGGCCCGGCGCCTTTCGAGGCCGGACGCGGCTGCCTCTGGGCCATAGAGCACGATTTCATCGAGTCGTCGTACAGTTCGCTCTACCGCGGCATGCACTCTTTTCTTAAAGCCACCGTAGCCCGGCGCGACCTGCTGCTGCTGCGCAGGCGTCCGGAAGTAAGCACCGATGTTCAGCTCAACGGCGACTACGGCCCATTCAACGACCTTGCCATGCGTGTGGCCGCAGCCCGCGATCTGTATCTGATTATAGGACCGCCGGGCACAGGCAAGACCTCCTACGGCATGCTCACCACCGTGCAAGAAGAACTCACACGCCCCGACAGCAATGTACTGTTGCTGGCGTACACCAACCGCGCCGTTGATGAAATCTGCACCAAATTGCTCGAAAGCGGCATTGAGTTCATACGCCTCGGCAGCACACTCGGTTGCGCCGAAGCCGCCCGCCCCTGCCTGCTGCAGAACAAGGTCGGAGAGTGTGCCAACTCGGCCAGGCTTATCAGTGAGATTAAGCGCCACCGTGTGTTCGTCGCCACCACTACCGCCATGAACGCCAACAGTGCGCTGTTTCTGCTCAAGCAGTTCTCGCTTGGCGTAATCGACGAAGCGTCGCAGATTCTCGAGCCTCAGCTGTTGGGCATACTCTCGGCCACGGTAAACGGACACGACTGCATACGCAAATTCGTGCTTATCGGCGACCACAAACAGCTGCCTGCCATTGTACAGCAGACTGCCGCCGAATCGGCCGTGACCGAAGAATGCCTGCATGAAATAGGCCTGACCGACTGCCGCCAGTCGCTGTTCGAGCGCCTTGTACGCCGATACCGCCACGACCCGGATGTATGCCGTATGCTCAACCGCCAGGGACGCATGCACCACGACATTGCCGATTTTGCCGCATCGAATTTCTACAACGGACTGCTCACCGAGGTACCGCTGCCCCACCAGACCGCCTCGCTGCCCCGGTGCGAGAACATGTCGCCCGGCTGTCTGATAGCGTCGCACCGCATGCTGTTTTTCGACGTGCAGCCCGATGCCGCTACTACCGTAGCCGACAAGGTAAACCATGCCGAAGCCCGCCTTATAGCCCTGCTGCTCAAGGAAATCATAGCCCGCGAGGGCAATACCTTCGACCCCGACGACACGGTAGGCGTGATTGTTCCCTACCGCAACCAAATTGCCGCCATCCGCGGCGAACTGGCTGCGTTGGGCATCGACAATGCCGCCGGTCTGAACATTGACACCGTAGAGCGCTATCAGGGCAGCCAGCGCAAATATATAATCTACGGATTTACAATCCGGAAATATTATCAACTGCAGTTCCTCACCAGCCATGTGTTTGAGGAAGACGGTGTAATCATTGACCGCAAACTCAATGTAGCGCTCACCCGGGCCCGCGAACACATGATAATCACAGGCAATGCCGCCCTGCTGCGCCGCAACCTCACCTTCGCCCGGCTGATTGACCATATCACCGCCTGCGACGGCTATATAGCCGACAGCAACAGGTTTATAAAATAGCCTCTATATCAATATTCTTTATTCTTTGCTATTGCGCAAAGTATAGCTAAAATACGTTAATAATTTTGCAGTAAATTAAGTTTTGCATACCTTTGCGACATAGTAATATCAAAATAATATCATTATGAAAAACAACAACAAAGAAATACCCTACAGCGGCAAAGTCCGCAACGGTTTCGCCATGCTGGCGCTTGTGCTGCTGCTCATTCCGGCGATAATAGCAACCTCGTTCATACTGCTTCCATTCAGCCTTTACTGGATTGCCGGCATCATTGCCGGAGTAGGCTTCCTGACCATGCTCATACTTTTGTGCGGTTTTTTTGTACTACAGCCCAACCAGGCCAGAGTTATGATTTTCTTTGGCGAATACCGAGGCACATTCCGCGAAACAGGCTACTTCTGGGTCAACCCGTTTATGACCAAGAAAAAGGTATCGCTGCGTATCCGCAACATGGATATCGCCCCCATAAAAGTCAACGACAAGATAGGCAACCCCGTAATGATTGGCATGGTGCTGGTATGGAAAGTCAACGACACCTATCGTGCGGTATTCGACGTTGATGCCGGCGACGAATCCGCCATATCGGTGAGCAACGACGGCAAGAACGTGCAGGCAGCTTCGACCGGCGATAAAATTGCCAAGGCGCTGAATGCCTTTGTAAGCATACAGAGCGATGCCGCACTACGCGAAGTCACAGGCTGCTACGCTTACGACGAAGAAGACGGCAAGCATCAGGAAATAACCCTGCGCAGCGATGCCAGTGAAATCAACGAGCAGCTCGAGGCCAAGCTCAACGAGCGCATGGCTATTGCCGGTATCGAAGTGGTGGAGGCCCGCCTCAACTACCTGGCATACGCTCCGGAGATTGCCGCTGTAATGCTACGCCGCCAGCAGGCATCGGCCATTATTTCAGCTCGTGAAAAGATTGTTGAAGGTGCTGTTTCGATGGTGAAGATGGCTCTCGACCAGCTCAGCGAGGAGCAGATTGTGACCCTTGACGAGGAACGCAAGGCCTCGATGGTAAGCAACCTGCTGGTGGTGCTCTGCGCCGACGAACCCGCCCAGCCGGTACTGAACACAGGCACACTCTACCAGTAAACGCATGGCCAGACAGCAAAGCAAAGGGTTTCTACTCAGGCTCGACCCGCACACTATGGAGCTGGTCGAGCGCTGGGCGGCGCAGGAATTCCGCTCGGTCAACGGACAGATACAATGGATCATAGCCGAGGCGCTGCGCCGCCACGGATGGCTGCCTCGCAATGCTGCGCACCATGATTCAGCACCTACGGAGAATATCGAAAATCCTGACGAGGACACACAATAGCTGTTTTTTTCGTATCTTTGCAACCGAATTGGTAAGAAAGATATAATATGAGTTCGGGCAAAAGCAAAAAGCGACAGGTCGACATGCTGCATGGTCCCCTGTACGGTAAGATACTGACCTTCTCAATCCCTCTGATTGCAAGCGGCATATTACAGCAGTCGTTCAATGCCATCGACGTAGCCGTGATAGGCCGCTACTCCACTACCCAGGCCATAGCCGCTGTGGGAAGCAACGGCCCCATTATCAGCATACTGGTGAATCTGTTTTTAGGCATAGCCATAGGCGCGAATGCCGTTATTGCCACATATCTTGGCCAGAAGAACCACGATGCCGTCCGGCGCTCGGTATCCACCGTGGCCATAATATCGCTGCTGTCGGGCTTCATACTCATGTTTCTGGGTATCACGCTGGCCCGCCCTATACTCGAGGCCATGAGCGCCCCGCCCGATGTTATCGATCTGGCCGAAGAGTATCTGAGTATATTCTTCTGCGGCATGCCCTTTATGATGACTTATAATTTCGGCTCGGCCATCATGCGCAGTGTGGGCGACACCAGTCTGCCCTTCTATGCCCTGCTCGTCAGCACCGTCTGCAATCTGCTGCTCGACTGGCTGTTTGCCGGCGTATTCGGCTGGGGAGTATCGGGAGTAGCCTGGGCCACAGTTATATCCACGGGTGTGAATGCGGCCATAATAGTGTACTTTCTGGCTCGCGAGCCTCAGCCTGTGACCTTGTCGCTTAAGCTGCGTAGCTGGCGGCTGTCGCGTCCCGACTTCAACAAAATGCTGCGCATAGGCATCCCTGCCGGGCTGCAGGGCATGGTGTTTTCGATTTCGAACATTTTTATCCAGTCGGCCATCAACAGCTTCGGTTCCGATGCCATTGCCGGCTCTGCCGCGGCCCTTACCTACGAGGTCTACTGCTACTATATAGTATCGGCATTCTGCGCCGCCACCATAGCCTTCACCGGCCAGAACTACGGCTCGGGCGAATATGGCCGCTGCAAGAGTGTGTTGCGTATCTGCATGCTCTACAGTGTGGTTCTGTGCGGGGCCAGCAATCTGCTGGTGGCATGGCAGGGACACGCCTTCATAAGCCTGTTCTCGTCGTCGCCCGAGGTGATGCACTACGCCCTGGTACGCTTCAACACGGTGCTGGTATTCCAGTGCCTGGCGAGTTCATACGAGATTTCGGGCTCCTATATGCGTGCTCTGGGCTATTCGCTCACGCCCATGCTTCTGACCGTGTTCGGCACCTGTGTGCTGCGTCTGGGCTGGGTAACGACATTCCGCAGCATCGACGACAGCTTCCACGGCCTGCTTTTAATCTACCCCATAACATGGATAATCACCGGCGCAGCAGTATTCACCGCCGCGCTTATAGTGCAGCACCGCGTGTTCGGCCGCAAGACTACCTGCCGGCCAGAGCCGACATGACTTCGTCGGCATACTGGCGTCCGATGGGCAGCACCTGTCCGTTCTTCAGGGTAAGTTCCTGCCGGTTATATGAATGGACCTTCGACAGCGGCACCACGTAGCTGCGGTGTATGCGCACAAAGTCGCGTTCCGGCAGCATAGCCTGCAACTTTTTGAGTATCACGCGGGAGAGCACACAGCGGTCTTCGCTGCGGAATATCTTTGAATAGCCTTCCATGGCCTCGATGTATATGATGTCGTCGAGCGGAATGGTAACGTTGCTATACTCCTGCTTTACAGTTATGCTTTGCTGCCGCGGAGTACTGCGGTTGTACTCCACCCTGCGCAATGCTTTGGCAAAAGCGGTTTCGAAGCGGCTGTATGAAAAAGGCTTGTGCAGATAGTCGACGGCATCGAGGTTGAAGCCTTCGGCAGCGTAATGCAGGTATGCGGTGGTGAACACCACACATGTCGATGCCGGCAGACTGGCGGCTACGGTCAGTCCGCTTACATTGCCCATCTCTATGTCGAGGAAAGCTATGTCGGGAGCGCACCCTGCCATGAAATCCAGGGCTTCCCGGGGGTCGGTAAATGTGGTCACTTCCACTCCGCCCATACGGGCGCAGAATTTTTCAATCACCTCCAGAGCCAGAGGTTCGTCGTCAATCGCCACACAGCGTATCAGTGCCGGTTTCATATCAGTTTAGTTGAATATTCATGTCAAGTTCAAACATGCCGTCGACCTCTCGTGTTTCCAGAGTGTTGCGGCCCGGGAAAAGTCCGTCGAGCCTTGCGCGGCAGTTGGCCATTCCCACCGGCATTTCGGAGCGGAAGGTATCGCCATGCTTCATTATGCGGTTGCGGGTACTGAAACTCAGCATGCCGCATTTCAGCTTCATGCGCAACACAATATCGCAGTCGGCTGTAGTCGAGGCGCCGTATTTGAACGCATTCTCCACCAGAGTCAGAAATATCATCGGGGGCACACTGCGCCGCATATCATCGATGTCGTAGCTCCAGTCCACACGTGTATGCCGGTTGAGGCGTATTGACTGCAGGTCGATATAATTCTGTATATATTCGATTTCGCCGCCTATAGGCACCTCCTCGTTTTCTATGGTTGTATAGGTGTACTTGAGCAGGTCGGCAAACTTAATGAATGCGTCCTCAGCTTTCTGCGATGTTCCTATTACCAGGCTGTAAAGCGAGTTGAGGGTGTTGAACAGGAAGTGCGGACTAATCTGAGCCTTGAAAATAGCCAGCTCGGCCTTGTCGCGCTGGTTCTCCAGGTCCTTGCGCAGCAAAGTCTGCCTGTAAAGTTCTGTAATGAACGATACTGTAAGCGCAAAACCCATTACGGCCACGAACATAAGCCACAGACTGAGCGCCACGCCATAGTTGCGCACGCTGGTCTGGTACTCGCTCATTGAGGGGGTAACAAAGTCCATCTGCGGCAGCGGATAAAAACTGAGCGCATAGTTGCAGCAAATCAGCGCAGCCATAACGGCGGCAATGCGGCCATAGCGGCGGCGCATGAACATGCCCGGCACATCGATCCGCCGCACAAGCCAGTAGCAGCCATACAGAAACAGACACACCAACACAAAAAACAGCGGCCACTCCTGCAGCCAGCGGTATGCCGGACCCAGCAATATCATCAGGGGCATAAGCAGCAGACCGAACAGGGCGTCAAGCAGCATGGTATTTTTGATGTCGGATGTTTTCATGGCTGCAAAATTAAGCTAAGTTTTCCTTTCCTGCAAAATACTCATTGACACTTTTGCGCAGTTTATTTGCACATAAAGCGGCAAATTCGTTTTTTTTGGTTAAATTTGCCAATAAACTCCATGAACTGATGAAGTCTGCCGCTGTATCTATTTTCGTTATGCTGTCGCTACTGCTCGTCCACGCCTGCCGGAAAGGCGCGGACGTGCAGCCGCAGCCGGACCTTATGGAGGCTTCGCGCCGAGAACTTGCCTCCGCAGTGGAAGAGCGCGACGAACTCATGCGCCTGGTGACCGCCATAACCGGCGACATGGACGACATCCGACGCATGGAAAACATTCTGTCCTCTCAAGCTGTAAACGATAATAATTCCATACAGACCGAACAGATTATGGCCGACATGGCAACCATTCGCCGCACTCTGGCAAAACGACGCGCCAAACTCGACCTGCTTGAGAGCAAACTGAAAGAATCGACCCTGTTCAGCTCCGACCTGCAGGACGCCATAAATGCGCTAAGACGGCAAATCGACAGCCGTAACAAGGAGATTAACCGGCTGCGCCTGCAGCTCGACTCGGCCAGGCTGCATATAGGCTCGCTGAGCATGACGGTGGATTCGCTTCACTGTGCGGTCGACACCCTCAGCTTCAGCCGCGACCGGGCCGAACAGACCGCCATGGCACTCGAAAACGAACTCAACATCTGCTATTACGCCATAGCCTCCAAAAGCGAACTCAAACAGCACCGCATACTCGAAACAGGCTTCCTGCGGAAATCACGGCTGCTGAACGGCGATTTCGACCGCGATTTCTTTCTTTGCGGCGACAAACGCAGCCTGAGGTCGGTGGAACTCCACAGCCGTAAAGCCAGGCTGCTGACCAACCACCCCGAAGGGTCGTACTGCATAGCCGGCGAAGGCAGCCTCAGACTCGAAATCACCAATCCGGCTCGATTCTGGAGTACCACAAACTTCATGGTAATACAGACTGATTGACATTTAACGGCTGTTCGTTTACACTCTGCATATAATTTGGTTTTAACGTTGTAATTTTGGCGTATAAAACCATCGATATGCTAAAAAAGTATTTAATCGCCGCTTTAGGCGGCAGTCTGCTGTCACTGAATTTTCACGTCCGCGCCGAGAACTCCCTTCCGGGAGTTTCCGGTGTGGTATATGACGAGAACGGCGACCCTGTGGCCGGAGCCACAGTAGCTGTTGCAGGCTCTGTTACCGGTGCAGTCACCACCGACATACAAGGCCGCTTCGACATTGCCGACGCACCCGCCGGCAGTCGGCTCAAAATCAATTATGTTGGCATGAAGCCCTCAGTTACTGAGATAGTAAAGGGGAAATCTTCTTATAGCGTTGTTCTTTATAGTAGCGTGGAAGAGCTCGACGATATAGTTGTGGTAGGCTATGCCACCCAGCGCAAAGTCGACCTTACCGGCTCAGTTTCGACAATCAGCCCGGCGGCTCTCGCCGACAGGCCCGTTACCAATGTAGCGAATGCATTGGCGGGCCTGGCACCGGGACTTTCGGTAAGCAACAGCGGCGGCAATACCCCCGGCTACGAGTCGCAGACCATAACCGTACGCGGCCAGGGCACACTCAACAACTCGGCCCCGCTGGTAGTGGTCGACGGCGTGACCGGTGTAAGCCTGAGCGACATAAATCCGCAGGACATCGACAACATATCGATACTCAAGGACGCCGCTTCGGCCGCCATCTATGGTTCCAGGGCAGCCAACGGCGTGATTCTGGTAACCACCCGCCATGGCATGCAGGCGGCTCCGAGGCTGACTTACAGCGGCAATGTATCGTTCGAAACTGTAGCCAAACGCATGAACCTCGTGACTGATTACGCCGACTTCATGGAGATTCAGAACGCAGCCCTGATTGCCAACGGGCAGGCTCCGCGATTCTCACAAGGGAAAATCGACGAGTGGCGCAACGATGCCGGACAAAATCCAACAATATACCCTAATACCGACTGGCAGGACCATATATACCGAAACCCCTCGGTGGTACAGAACCACAACTTGTCGGTAACCGGCGGCGGCAAGCGCGCCCGCTACAACATATCGCTCGGTCTGGTGGACAACCCCGGCATGATTTACTATACCGACTACCGCCGCTATCAGCTGCGCAGCAACCTTGACGTGACCATAAAGCCCTGGCTGACTGTGGGCACCGACATCTTCGGCTATATCGACAACAATAATCCCTCGGCAGAAAACGCCACCGCAGGCGGCGACGTGATTTTCGGCTCGGGCGCCTTCAACACCGTGCCCGGCATGACTCTCTACGACCCCGCCACAGGCCTGTACGGAGGCATACAGAACCCGGAGGAAGAGAATGTGAGCAACTTCAACCCATACCGCCGCCAGTGGTTCTACAAAAGCGAATTCCCTACCCGCACACGCCGCATTGTAACCAAGCTGTATGCACGGCTGCAGCCGCTGAAAGGCCTGAGTATACAGGGCTCGTTCTCATATAATTACTGGGACCGCCGTGTGGAGCAGCATCTCACCGACCGCGACCTGTACCGCTTTACTGCCGACGGACCGGTGCTGATACGCGAAGGTGTGGTGCGCACCTACATCCGCCGCTACAACTACGCCGACAATTACCGCAGCAGCGACATCACGGCATCATACTCTTTTAAACTTTCCGACCTCAGCGCTACCGTACTGCTTGGCGCAAGCCAGGAATACGACAAGAACGAATAACGCGAGTTCGGGATAAGGAACACCATAAAAAAGTTGAATCGGCAGCTTAAAAAAGTTGCCGATTCTCTTGGTAATATTACTGATATTTAGTAATTTAGAGGTACTAAACAATAAATACTGTATCATGATTACCG
>CAJTRC010000032.1 GCA_910578365.1 uncultured Muribaculaceae bacterium | reverse complement strand
GTCATTTGAGGCGATGTGAAATTGGTAGCATTAAGCATCAAAAAGCCCTTAAAAGACATCTATACGAGTCTGTTTCATGCTGTATGAGATAAAAATAGTCCATTTCCTATCATGTCAAAGTTTTACCGGACAGCAATATAATATAAAAAAGCACGCGAGTCAATCAATTTGACTCGCGTGCTTTTTTATATTATGTGATGCTCTTTATTATTCGCTGAGCAGTTCCAGCATCTTGATTGCCGATGCGGGAATGCGGGAACCGGGGCCGAAGATGGCAGCCACACCGGCTTTGTATAGGAAGTCATAGTCCTGTGCGGGGATAACACCGCCGGCGGTAACCATGATGTCCTCGCGGCCGAGCTTGCGCAGTTCTTCGATTACCTGAGGAATGAGGGTCTTGTGACCTGCGGCGAGCGACGAAACGCCAAGGATGTGAACGTCGTTCTCCACAGCCTGACGTGCAGCCTCGGCGGGAGTCTGGAACAGCGGGCCCATGTCGACGTCGAAACCGCAGTCGGCATAGCCGGTTGCAACAACTTTGGCGCCGCGGTCGTGGCCGTCCTGGCCCATCTTGGCAATCATAATACGGGGCTGGCGGCCTTCGCGTTTGGCGAATTCCTCGCACATCTGGCGGGCCTGCAGGAAGTCGGGGTCCTGCTTGGTTTCTGCTGAATACACTCCTGAGATAGTTCTGATTACTGCTTTGTAACGGCCTACAACATCTTCGCAGGCGTCGGAAATTTCGCCGAGGGTAGCGCGCAGACCGGCTGCTTTCACAGCGAGGTCGAGGAGGTTGCCTTCCTTGGTGCGCACACATTCGGTGATTGCCTTGAGGGCTTCCTGTACTTTTGCTTCGTCGCGGTGAGCTTTCACATCGTTGAGGCGTTCAATCTGCTCTTTGCGTACTTCGGTGTTGTCGATTTCGAGGATATCGATGGGGTCTTCGTGGTCAAGACGGTATTTGTTAATACCTACGATAGTCTGACGGCCGGAGTCGATGCGTGCCTGAGTACGTGCAGCAGCTTCTTCGATACGGAGCTTGGGCAGACCGGTTTCGATAGCCTTTGCCATGCCGCCGAGCTTCTCGATTTCCTGAATGTGTTCCCATGCCCGGTGAGCGATTTCGTTGGTGAGGGCTTCCACATAGTAGCTGCCGCCCCAGGGATCGATAGCTTTGGTTACCTGGGTTTCTTCCTGGATATAAATCTGGGTGTTACGTGCGATACGAGCCGAGAAGTCGGTAGGCAGAGCGATAGCTTCGTCGAGGGCGTTGGTGTGGAGCGACTGTGTGTGGCCCAGAGCGGCGCCCATAGCCTCGATACAGGTACGGCCTACGTTGTTGAAGGGATCCTGTTCGGTGAGCGACCATCCGGAGGTCTGCGAGTGTGTACGCAGGGCAAGCGATTTGGGGTTCTTGGGGTTGAACTGCTTTACAATCTTGGCCCAGAGCATACGTGCGGCACGCATCTTGGCAACTTCCATAAAGTAGTTCATGCCGATAGCCCAGAAGAACGACAGACGGGGAGCGAAAGCGTCGATATCCATGCCTGCGTTGACACCTGCGCGGAGGTATTCCAGACCGTCGGCCAGGGTATATGCCAGCTCGATGTCGCAGGTAGCGCCTGCTTCCTGCATGTGATAGCCCGAGATGGAGATAGAGTTGAACTTGGGCATGTTCTGCGAGGTGTACTCGAAGATATCGGCGATAATGCGCATGGAGAATTCCGGCGGGTAGATGTAGGTATTACGCACCATGAATTCCTTAAGAATGTCGTTCTGGATGGTACCGGCCATTTCTTCGAGCTTGGCGCCCTGTTCGAGGCCGGCGTTGATGTAGAATGCGAGTACGGGGAGTACTGCGCCGTTCATGGTCATAGACACCGACATCTTGTTCAAGGGTATACCGTCGAAGAGCACTTTCATGTCTTCGATAGAGCAGATTGACACACCGGCCTTACCTACGTCGCCTACCACACGTTCGTGGTCGGCGTCATAGCCGCGGTGAGTGGCAAGGTCGAATGCAACCGACAGACCCTTCTGGCCGGAAGCGAGGTTACGGCGGTAGAAGGCGTTCGATTCGGCTGCGGTGGAGAAGCCTGCGTACTGGCGGATTGTCCAGGGGCGCAGTGGGTACATGGCGCTGTACGGTCCACGCAGGAAGGGGGGGATGCCCGACATATAGTTGAGGTGCTCAAGGCCCTCGAGGTCGGATTTAGTGTATACGGGCTTCACGGGAATGAGTTCGGGCGTGAGCCACTCTTCGCCGGCGGCAGGAGCCTGGTGAGCTGCGCCGAAGGCGTCTTTTTCGATATTTACGGATTTAAAATCAGGTCTCATTTTTATATGGATTATCGCCGGATTATTTCAGAAGTTTGGAGTTGAATTCCTTAAGGGTGTCAAGTACGTTGCAACGAACGTGGATAAAGTTCTCGATGCCTGCTGCCTTGAGTTCGTCGGTGCAAGCCGGAGCGCCTGCCACTACGAACTGTGCGCGACCGTCGAGATACTTGAATGCCTCGGGGGCCAGGGTGGCGTACTCGTCGTCGCTTGAGCAGATTACGATGATATCCGATTCTTTGGATAGAGCTGCATCGATGCCTTCCTGCACGGTGTTGAATCCGAGGTTGTCGATGATTTCATAGCCGGCGCAGCCGAAGAAGTTGGTCGAGAACTGGGCGCGGGCCAGACGCATAGCCAGGTTGCCGATGGTGAGCATGAATACCTTCGGACGGTTGGCGGCTGCCTCGGTGGCAAGGCGGAGTTCCTCGAAGTCGCAGGCGGCGCGCTTGCCGCAGAGTGCGTGTTCGCCTTTCTGTTCGGCGCAACCGCAGCTGCAGCTTTCGCTAATCTGGATTTTGCCGGCGGCCATTTCGTTGATGTTGGGGTATTGGTTGGTACCGAGCAGTATTTCCTTGCGGCGGGCTACATCGGTGTGACGCTTTTTGCACGATTCGTTTACTGCGTCCTGCACCTTGCCTTCAGCCACGAGCTTGAAGAAGCCGCCTTGGGCTTCGGCGTCGAGGAAGAGTTTCCATGCTTCGCGGGCGATGGATACGGTGAGGGTTTCGACATAGTAACTGCCGCCTGCGGGGTCGACAACCTTGTCGAGGTGGCTTTCTTCCTTAAGCAGGAACTGCTGGTTGCGTGCTATGCGCTCGCTGAAAGCGTCCGGAGTCTGATAGGGAACGTCGAACGGAGTGGTGGTGATAGAATCGACACCTGCAAGTGCTGCCGACATCGATTCGGTCTGGCTGCGGAGCAGGTTCACGTGAGCGTCGTATATAGTCTGGTTGAAGCGTGAGGTCACGGCGTGAAGGGCCATCTTGCAGGCACATTCGCACTCGGGATTGTACTGCTTCACAATCTGGGCCCAGAGCATGCGGGCTGCACGGAATTTCGACAGTTCCATGAAGAAGTTCGACGACACACCCATGTTGAATTTGATGCGTGTGGCAACCTGGTCGACGGTGAGGCCGGCATCGGTCAGTGCGGTGAGCCAGTCGGCGCCCCATGCGAGAGCGTAGCCGAGTTCCTGGGCGATGTACGAACCGCTGTCGCTGAGCATAACCGAGTTAACGGCCAGCACTCGGAGTGCGGGAACATCGGCAGCAAGCTCAATCATAGCCTTTGCGGTTTCGACAAAGTCTGCGGGTATTTCGCCGCCGTGGCGGAATGCGCGGCGCAGCGGGTTGAAGTTAACCGAGCCACGGAAGCATTTTTCTGCTCCCTTTTCCTTAATATAAGCTACAAGATTTTCAACCGCAGCTTTTGCTTTACGCTGGCAGCAGTTGATATTGATTTCGATTTTGCAGAGGTCGATGCCTTCGAGCAGAACAGTGATTTCCTCTTTGGTGGGTTCGGCGAGTTTGAAACCGAGCGAGGTCACACCCTTGGTGAGTACATCGCGGGCGATTTCATTTGCCTTTGCAGCAGAGTCGGCGACAATTTCCTGACGGGTGAGCCAGTCGTTGTTGTTGCGGGTACCGCGTACGTAGGGATATTCACCGGGGAGAGAATTGGTGGTTTCGAGGCCTTCGATGTCTTCGAGGCGGTAAACCGGCTGAAGGTTGAAGCCTTCGTTTGTGCGCCACACGAGCTTCTTGTCGAAGTCGGCGCCCTTGAGGTCAGCTTCCACTTTTGTACGCCATTCCTGATAGGAAGTGGCGGGAAACTGATCGAATAATGGTTCTTTCTTTTCTGCCATAACGATTAAATCGTAATTTATTTAGAGTTAGGTGTTTGTGTCTGATTATGGTATGATTTTGACCTTCAACGGGCCATAGAGTCCCATTAAAAGCACACAAATTTACAAAACTTTAATCTAAACACAAATTTTTCGGGAAAAAATCGGCATTTTTTTGTAACTTTACATCGTCAAAACGTTTCTGCAATGTACACAAGCTGCAAATACACCGCCAGACTTCTGGCCGATGCATTATTTGAATATGGTGTCCGCGATGTGGTGGTTTCGCCCGGGTCGCGCAATACTCCGCTGATACTGGCGCTGGAAGCCACGGAGCTCCTGCGCAAGCATATCGTTATCGACGAACGTAGCGCAGCGTTTGCAGCTCTGGGCATGTCGTTGCAGGGCGGCAGGCCGGTGGCATGTATCTGTACATCGGGGTCGGCTGTACTCAACTACGGGCCGGCGCTTGCCGAGGCGTTTTATCGCTGTGTGCCGCTGATAGTGATTTCGGCAGACCGTCCGCTGGAATGGATTGACCAGGACGACAGTCAGACTTTACATCAGCACAGAGTGCTGGACAATATAGTAAAGGCTTCGTACGACATTGCTGTGGATGAAGCCACTACTGCCGTATATGTAAACAGAATACTCAACGATGCCCTGACCATGGCTATAAGCCGCCGCCGTGGGCCGGTACATATAAACATGCAGTTTGGCGAACCGCTCGGTGAAACTGTCGATTGTGCTGACAGCGGTTTCAGGCTTGTATCGCACCATTGCACCGGCAGTTGTAGCGTGGAGTTGCCGGAGCCGGAATACAATCGGATTATGATTGTGGCCGGATTCCATAGCCCCGACGGTGAGTACTCGCAGTTGCTTTACAAATTGCGCACCGAGTGCGGCATGGCTGTACTGTGCGAGGCACAGTCGAATGTCGACGGCATCGGAGCCGCTCCGGCACTCAAAGCTCTTGGCCACCATGAATCGGCCGTGGACTATGCTCCCGGACTTGTGATAAGTACGGGCGGTGGAGTGGTGTCGAAGGAGCTGAAACGGTATCTGCGAGAAACACCTTTGAGCGAACACTGGTATGTAGGCTACGGTGACTATGCCGTGGACTGCTACCGACGTTTGACACGGCGTTTTGACATGGATGAGAAGACCTTTCTCAAGGCGCTGTATAAGAGGTATTCATCCGGCCCGAAAAGTGATTTCGGGGAGAGATGGAGCAAGCTGCACGACGAAGGGACCGAAATTGCACGCGAGTATACCTGCCGCGTGCCGTGGAGCGACATGGTGGCTGTGAGAATGCTGTTGGAGAGTTGTCCCGAAAGTGAAGGCCGGACTCTGCATCTGAGCAATGGCACTGCGGTGCGTTATGCCCAGTATTGCAGTGGCGCAGGCTGGCGTGCCGTAGAGTGCAACCGAGGTGTGAGCGGAATCGACGGCTCGGTGTCGACTGCCATCGGCGCCGCTGTCGCAGGCGGTAAAGTGTTGCTGATCTGCGGCGACATGAGTGCGCAGTACGACATGGGTGCGCTGGCTATGACTGAAATTCCCGATGATTTCCGGATGGTTGTACTCGACAACAGTGGCGGAGGTATTTTCCGCGTAATAGGGTCTACCGCAGGTATGTGCGGCGAAATGCGCGAGCGCTATTACAGCGGCAACATCAATCTGCCGTTGCGCCAGCTTGCCGACGGATTCGGTTTTGACTATTACGAAGTTGCATCGGCCGCCGAACTTCGAATGCAGTATCCTCGTTTTCTCTTAGCTCCGCGCAAGGCGATTATGCGCGTTGTAACCGATGCCGAAGTGAGTGCCGAAGTATTCAAGGCTTTCTGAATCTGCGGTAGTTTTCCAGCGATTTAAGGCTGCACTCGGCAGAACTCTCCCTTACATAATCCAGATTGATATAATGTTGTCCGTTTCCGCGAACCAGCGGGAATGCCTGTGCCTTGCGTGCCAGAGCTTCGTCGCAGTCGGGGCTGCGGAATCCGGGCAGAGTGGGGCGTAACCCCTGCGGAACACTGTTGACTGTCACCGGCTGAACTATGGCGCATGGCGGGTAGCCAATGGCAGTCCACATCACTGCCAGATGGGCATCGTCTTCGCAGCAGACACCTTCGATTACTATGGCGGCAGTGGAGGTATAGCGCGGGATAAAGTCTTGGTCTACCGTCCAGCTGCAGTTGTCGTCTGCAACATCACGGCCCAGAAGCGAATGATAGAAACTGCGGCTTGCACCCTCGGTAAAGAGTTCGGGTGTGAGAGTGCCCTTGCAAATGGCATCGCCCAGAATGTGTACCGCATTGTCGTAGCGTATATAGCCGTAGCCTCCATCG
The DNA here is from genome assembly GCA_910578365.1 of uncultured Muribaculaceae bacterium. Lineage (GTDB taxonomy): Bacteria > Bacteroidota > Bacteroidia > Bacteroidales > Muribaculaceae > CAG-873. The sequence continues at coordinate 20,594 of CAJTRC010000032.1, read as the reverse complement.
GGCTCGCCACTCTTCGAATAGTTGGTGCGTATCAGGCAGCTGTGCGGGTCATCGTCAGCATCGAAGCGGACCATACTGTCGTCGGCCACCTCGAAGTATGCCGCTCCACCGTGGGCGTCGATTACGCCAAAATTGGCCTGTACGCCGCGTGGGCGCCTCATGTCGGACAGCAGGCGCTCGAAATCGTCGACGGTTGTACAGCGCTGTAGCGCAGCCGACATAAGCTCGCCCTCGCGGTCTTTGTATGCGGCTGTGTCCGGGGCCAGGTTATACGAGGCAGTGTTCATGATGGCGAATCCGCGGCTGTTCATGCCGGTCCAGGCCTCGGCGAGAGTCGAATCGCCGGCATTATACAGAGCCACGTAAGCGAAAGTGCTGTCGGTGGCGGCGCTGCGCTCCACAAAATTTGCTTCCTGCGATGTGTCGCGGTGCTTCCACAGCATTGGGCGTCCGCTCGCTGAGGCGCGGCCCGATACCACCATCGATGTACAGGCATCGGCAGCCAAGGCTCCAAGAAGGGCCAAGGCTGCCGATGCCGGATATTTCAACAGGTTTATATTCATCAGTTAAGTAAGTGTTTCAGACGCCCCAGGAGTTCATTGCCGAGGGCTGTTTTTTTGTCGATATGGTCGAGAACCATTTTTACAAAGTCATCGGACTGGAACTCGCCGCGGACTTGTTCGAAGTCTGCTTCACAGCTTGCTTCGGAACCATCAGCACCGAAACCGATACGCGATACCAGTGAGAATTCCTTGCGTGCATCGTCATACAGCATTTTATCGAGAGTCACCACGCTGTTGCGCCAGCGCTCTACTATGCTGGCCACGTCAGCGGCAGTAAGTTCCTGTGTAGTTTTGCCATACCATTGGGCAAAGTGTTCGTCCACCCAGGTCCATTCCATGTCGTAGTAGTCGGCGGCGAGCTGTTTTATGCGCTTTTCCGCTTCGTCGAGTGATGCGCAGCGTCCCGACGCAAGGTCGCTGCTCAGGCGTTCGATTTCGTTGTGTGGGGCTATCATGCCTGCAAGGTCAATCCACTCGCCTCTGCCCGCCTCGATAGTAGGACGCAACAGCCGGCGTATGTCTGCGTCGGATTCTAAGCTTACATCTTTGAGTCGATGTATAAGCGAGTTGCCCATAAACTTGTCGAGCGCCATACCATAGTACTCCTTGCCCTTGCGCAGAGCCCGCGCATCGATGGTCATGGAGCGGTACGAAAACTGGTCGGCGGTGAAGCCGAGGGTTTCTTCGATTGTATTCAGCAGTTTGATGCCGTTGAGCATCTTTGAGGCTGTGTACGGGCTAAGCAGATTGAAATTGATGCAGTCGAGCAGGTCGGGATCACGTCGTTTGTCGCGTTTCGGCCACTTGCGGGCGTCGCGTATGGTGCCGACACTCTTTATGTTCACACCGGGCACAAGGTAGCTGCGTCCGCGGTTCTCTATAAGGTATGAGAATGGCAGGGCCGATGTGTCCGGGTGATTCACGTGGCGGCCCATCACCAGTGAGAATGCGCCGATGCGTGCCGGCCATAGTATGTAGGAGTCGCTGGTTGTCTTGGAGCCGCGCTCCACTACACCTTGATGAATAGGCCCGAGTTTGTACATGTGGTTGCTCTGGTTCGAGCCGGAGCCGGCGTTGAGGAAAGAGAATATGCCGGCTATGAGCAGACTCGACTTGTGCATCGTAACTGTGTATGGTCCGGCAAATATGGCCGCTGCTTCACCATTCTCGCAGGCGCAGTTGGCAAAGAATAGCGAATCGTGGGCCGAGAACAGGTGGGTGAGATGGCAAGCCTGGCCCACAAACGAATGTATCAGCACCACCGACTCAGCAACGTGCGCGCCTGAGGCCAGAATAAAGTGCTCGGCCATTACATTTGAGCCTACGTACACGGGGTCGGACTCGGAAGCAGCTATAGTGCCGTCGGTGAGTTTCGCAGCGCCGTCGATAGAGGCGAAGTCACCAATGTTCACATCAGTTATTTCGCCGGAGTTGATTATCCGCACTTCGCGGCCTATGTTGCCGCGGTCGCTGCGCGCTTTGTCGGCCTCGGCGAGTATCAGGCTGCGCAAGGCGGCCACCATGTCGGGTTTGTGACGGTACATAGCTACAAGCCATGCTATCTGAGCCGACAGTCGCGGATATATGGGCACCTCGCGGCCTCCGGTTTCGTTGAGTACCGATACTTCGGTACCTACGCCGAATGTAGCCCCGCCGGTGCAGACTATCCGATTGACGTTTTCGATGAATGTTCCGGAGCCGATGTTGTAGTTGGCAATGTAGTTGGCTACGTTGTGTATGTACACGTTGTCGGCCAGACTTACATTGTGGAGAGCTACGTTCGATAAAGATGCGGACACGGTGTATCCGCCCGGCAGGCAGAACTCACGGTCGGAAGCGCCGAGGCGTATGGCGCCGGAAAAGCGTACGTTGGAATATTTTTGAGGATTGAAGCCTTCGGAAACCGAAATATTGTTCCAGTCGTCGGCGGTACATCCGCGCGACTGAAGTGTGCTGATTTCCTTGTTTGTTAGTGTGCGATACATCAGTGACAAATATATAGAAATACTAAAATAATATGCGAATCAATAAATAAATATAAGTGAAACAGGTGCTAAAACGGCGTTTATATAGCCGTCTATTTGACAGCAGGGACGCGGCAAACCGCGTCCCTGCCATGAATCAGTCGAGTTTATGTATAACCAGACCGGAACGGAGTTTGGGCTCGAACCAGGTGGTTTTCGGTGGCATGATATTGCCGGTATCGGCAATGCGGATAAGCTGGTCCATCGACACGGGATAGAGAGCCAGAGCGGCTGCCATTTCGCCGGAGTCGACACGGCGGCTGAGTTCTTCCAGGCCGCGGATGCCGCCTACGAAGTCCACGCGCTTGTCGGAGCGGAGGTCATGGATAGCAAGGATGTCGCGCAGGATAAGATTCGACGATATGGTTACGTCGAGCACTCCTATGGGGTCGTTGTCGTCGTAGGTGCCTTCGCGTGCGGTGAGCGAGTACCAGTGGCCTTCGAGATAGAGCGCGAAGTTGTGGAGCTTTTCGGGGCGATAGGGAGCTGTGCCCATGTCTTTTACCTCGAAGTTCTTCATCAGCTGCTCAAGGAACTCGGCTGGCGAATATCCGTTGAGGTCCTTTACCAGACGGTTGTAATCGATAATCTTGAGGTGCGATGCAGGGAATGCCACTGCCAGGAAGTAGTTGTACTCTTCGTCGCCGCGGTGTTCGGGGTTGTTCTTGGCCTTTTCAGCGCCAACTAGTGCAGCGGCAGCAGTACGGTGATGGCCGTCGGCAATATACAGATAGGGAATCTTGGCGAATTCGGCCGTGATGGTGTTGATGAGTTCGCTGTCGTTGATAACCCAGAAAGTGTGGCCGAAACCGTCGGGAGCTACAAAGTCATATTCGGGCTCGGTGGCTGCAACATTGCGTATGATATTCTCAAGCACGTTGTTGTCGGGGAAGGCAAAGAACACCGGTTCGACGTTTGCGTTGTTGATACGCACATGTTTCATGCGGTCTTCTTCCTTGTCGCGACGGGTAAGTTCGTGCTTTTTGATGTTCTCGTTCATGTAATCCTCTACTGCTGCGGCGATAACGATGCCGTACTGTGTACGGCCATCCATGGTCTGAGCGTAGAGATAATAGTGCTCGGCATTGTCCTGCACAAGCCAGCCGTTCTGCTGGAATGCGTTGAAGTTGGCTACTGCCTTGTCGTAGACCTTGGAATCGTGTTCGTCGGTGCCGGCGGGGAAATCGATTTCGGGCTTTATAATGTGATAAAGCGACTTGGGATTACCCTCGGCTTCTTTACGTGCTTCTTCGGAGTTAAGCACATCATAGGGACGGGAAGCCACTTCGGTGACCATCTCGCGCGGCGGACGCAGTCCTTTGAATGGTTTTACTTTAGCCATGAATTTGGTTTTTGGTATAGATATAGAAGGTGAATTATTTCAAGGCCTGATCGCGAACGATTGTCTGTTTGCGGTCCGGGCCTATGGATACAATTGCGATTGGCACGTTGAGTTCCTTTTCGAGGAATTCGATGTATGCCTTGAAGTTTTCGGGGAACTCGTCGGCAGACTGCATGGCGGTCATGTCGGTTTTCCAGCCGGGGAGTTCTGTGTACACGGGCTTAAGCTGCCGGTTTTCTATGTCGTATGGGAAGTCGCGTGTCTGTTTGCCGTCGATGTCATAGGCAACGCATGCCTTGATGGTATCGAAGCCGTCAAGGACGTCGGACTTCATCATAATCAGTTTTGTAACACCGTTGAGCATTACAGCATAGCGGAGAGCCACCAAATCAACCCAGCCGCAACGGCGTTCACGGCCTGTGACGGCGCCGTATTCGTGGCCGAGGTCGCGTAGGGTTTTGCCGGTTTCGTCGAAGAGTTCGGTGGGGAAGGGGCCGCTGCCTACGCGGGTGCAGTATGCCTTGAAAATACCGAATACATCGCCTATGCGGTTGGGAGCGACGCCCAGACCGGTGCATGCTCCGGCGCAGATGGTGTTGCTTGAGGTAACAAACGGATACGAGCCGAAGTCGACGTCGAGCATGGTGCCCTGCGCGCCTTCGCAGAGTACCGACTTGCCTTCGTTGAGCTGCCCGTTGATAAAGTGTTCGCTGTCCACGATATCGTAGCCGTGGAGATATTCAACGGCTTCAATCCAGGCTTTCTCGTTGGCCGCAAGCTCTTCCATGTCGACTTTTGCACCGAGAGCCTCGAGCATGTTCAGATGGCGGTCGCGGGCCTGTTTGTAGCGGTTTTCAAAGTCGCATAGCGAGTCGCCGAGCCGGAAGCCGTTGCGCGATACCTTGTCGGTATATGTGGGGCCGATGCCTTTGCCAGTAGTGCCTATTTTAGCTCCTCCCTTGGCTTTTTCGTTTGCAGCGTCGAGCAGACGGTGAGTAGGGAGAATCAGGTGGGCTTTTTTTGATAATTTCAGCTTTTTGCGGATATCGGTTCCTGAAGCTTCGAGCGCCTCGGCTTCCTGGCGGAATAGAACGGGGTCAAGAACGACACCGTTGCCGATAATGTTTACGCTGCCACTCTGGAATACACCCGAGGGAATTGAGCGCAGAACGTATTTTTTGCCGTCGAATTCCAGCGTGTGGCCGGCGTTAGGGCCGCCCTGAAAGCGGGCCACGATATCGTAGCGTGGGGTAAGAACATCTACTACTTTACCTTTGCCTTCGTCGCCCCACTGGAGTCCGAGGAGTACATCTACTTTCGTTGATTTTTCCACTTTGATATAAAGCTATGTTGTGATTACTTTTTGTTCGATTTTGATTTTTCGCCTTTCGGCAGCGGGCGCATACGCCGTATATGGTCAGTGTGTAATATTCCGGCGTGAATTTGCCAAGATTGCGGTTTTCAATCATGGCCGAGAGGTCGCTCAGCCTGATTTCCTTGATGCTTCCGCACTGGGTGCATACCAGATGATGGTGGTTTGGCGTGCCCTGTACTTTTTCGTAGCGTGTCTTGTCGGATCCGAAGCGCAGGCTACGCAGCAGTCCGCAGTCGACAAACAGCTGCAGGGTGTTGTAGATGGTTCCTGTCGACACACGGAATCCGGCATTCTGCAGCATTTGTGAGAAGTCGTCGATTGTAAAATGTCCGTCGGTCTTCATTACACACTCCAGCAGGGTTTTACGCTCCTGTGTGCAACGCATGCCGCGCTTGCGCAGATAGTCGGCAAGCGCAGTCTTCGCCATGCTGATATGTGACTGCGGGTTCATCAAGCGCAAAGTTAGCAAAAAATTGGCAAGCGGCAAACAGAAAAGCCGAATTTTTAGTAGTTGAAAATAAGTCGAGTTTATTCGGGTTTATTACTATATGAACTTGCCGGGGTATATATTTGCTATATTTGACTTATGCAGGCGTGCATGTCCGAAGTTGTCATCCGAATTTGCTTATTTTGCGCAGAATCGGTTCGTTTATCACTTTGATGCGGCGTCCGTCGACGAGCAATATGTGTTCGCTGACGAAACTCGACAGTGTACGTATGGCGTTTGAGGTGGTCATGTTCGATAGGTTGGCGAGGTCTTCGCGCGACATGTATATCTTCAGCGTAGTGCCGTCGTCTTCATAGCCGTAATGGTCGAGCAGCACAATCAGAGCTTCGGCAAGGCGTCCGCGTATGTGCTTCTGGGTGAGGTTTACTATTTTAGTATCGCTGCCGCCGAGGTTGCGCGAGAGGTCGCGTATAAAGAACCAGGCCAGATTGATGTTGTTGTGAATCATATCCTTAACCAGCTGCAGTGGGATGGCCCCTAAAACCGATGGCTCGAAAGCTGCCGCACTCGACACATAAGGCTCTTCGGCGAAAAATGCTCTATAGCCGAAGTACTGAACCGGACGAATAAGACGCAAAATCTGTATTCGGCCACCTACACCCTCTTTGAACTTTTTTACTTTGCCCTTGAGCAGACACCACAGGAATTCCGGTTCATCGCCTTCGGCGTAGATGAGCTGGTTTTTCTTGAAGGTATGTATTACCAGGTTGTCGGTAATCTTGCGTTTTTCATCACCGTCAAGCAAGGTCCAGATTTCGGACATATCTTCGTTGATTACTTTTTCCAATGCGGCTTTTATCATAATGAATATATGCGATTATAGGGATGGAGAGTGTGGTTTGTGTCGTAAAGCTATGTTTAAGAACATGCAAATTTAGCAATTTTTGTTTAATTCAGCTCAGAAAATCATGAATTTTTTATTCTCAGGCAAATAAAAGGTGTCGTTACGGGATCTATTGAGCTTTCCGGCTGAATTTCTTCAGTAAAAGCTGCCGACATTTTTCTCTGTTAAGTTTGGGATTCTCAAAGGCGCATTTCATCAGGTAGTCCTTGCAGTGTTCTACTTTTTGTCCGGGCTGAATTTGCAGCAGTTTGCGTATATGCAGGCTTTGTATGGGCAGGTTGAAGCCGAACATTTCGGTGCCGGAGGCTTTGAATTCGGCTGCGCGTTTGCGTATGGCGGGAACTTGTCCGGCGAGGGATGGCCGCTCAGTGTGCGAGAGGTTGTCGGCATGAATCAGTGTAAGCAGGCGCTCGAAGCGGTCGCGCGTTTCACACAGATATTGCAGGCTCCTGAGGTCGGCGTCGGACATGTGTTCGGCGTTGTCGCCCCATTTCTTGGCTGCGGTATGGTTGCGGGCCAGAAATATGATGTTGTTTATTATCTTTGGTTCATAACGCAGTCGTTTCATGGCGGGGTCGATTACCGGCGCGGCGCGTCGGTCGTGGCGCGGAAAGGTGACTTTGCCGTTGTCGTGGCGAGTGTATGACAAGGCTTTACCGGCATCGCACAGCAGTGCAGCCAGTCGCATGTTTACATCGCTGCTTATGCCGGCCATGGCCTTGACAGTCCGCAGGGTGTGCTGCCATACACTGCCTTGATTAGAGCTGTTGTCGGGCATGCCGAATATGGGGCTGAGTTCAGGCATAATCACTGACATGATGCCACATTGTTCAAGCATTTCGAGGGCTTTTGCCGGAGCCTGGCACGAAATCAGTTTGTCGAACTCGCTGCGAATACGCTCTTTCGAGGCTATTTTTATTGATGCGGGATTTTTTTTCAGGGCCACCATGGTTTCCGGATGTATTTCCCATCCGAAGGAGCAGGCAAATCGAATGCAGCGAACGATTCGCAGGGGGTCGTCGTCGAATGTACGTTCGGGGTCGGCAGGGGTGCGTATGATTTTGTTTTTGATGTCGGCCAAAGCCATGCCGCACAAATCGAGCATGCGGTCGGCCGAAATGTCGTAGTACAGCGAGTTGATTGTAAGGTCGCGGCGGGTACAATCGTCGGCCAGCGAGCCGAAAGCCGCCGCCGGATTGTCGGCATTGTGTGGGCCGTATTTGTCGCTGCGGGTCTGTACTATTTCAAGTTCATCATCGGGAAAAGCCTTAAGTCTGAGTCTGGCGGTACTGTAGCGCTGAAACACCAGCGGCGCTCCCAGGGTGAGATGTCTGCTGCGAAGCCAGCGCGAGAACTTGACACTGCCCAACGGCAAATCGACCGTGAGGTCGATGTCGTGTATCGGGCGTCCCATAATCATGTCGCGACAGCAACCACCTACTACAAATAGGTGGCCTTCCCACTGCGTCCCTTTGATTTTTTTACGCAGGTAATCAATTACTTTCGGATAATTGCTTAGATTGTCCATTGCTGAGTGTCAGGAAATTTTGCTCCAGTCGGCGCTTCGATTGACAATGGTCGACATGTATCGTATCATGTCGGAGTTCTGTGGCATTTTCAAATCGGGGTCGGAGTCGAGCAGCTTTTCGGCGGCCAAGCGTGCCTGCTGCAGAATTGCGCCGTCGGTTGCCAGCGATGCTATATGCAGGTCGAATGGCATGCCGCTCTGCATGGTGCCTTCGATGTCGCCCGGTCCGCGGAACTTCATGTCGGCCTCGGCTATCACAAAGCCATCGGTGGTGGCGGTCATCACTTCGAGCCGCTTGCGGGTTTCGGAGGCAATCTGATATTTGGTCATAAGAACACAGTAGCTCTGGTCGGCTCCACGGCCAACGCGACCGCGCAACTGATGCAGCTGCGACAGTCCGAAGCGTTCGGCATTCTCGATTATCATTACTGAAGCGTTGGGCACATTCACGCCTACCTCAATTACTGTGGTCGCTACCAAAATACGGGCTTCGCCTGAGGCAAAGAGCTGCATCTGATAGTCTTTTTCGTCGGGCTTCATGCGGCCATGCACCATTGCTACTTTATAGTCGGGGAATGTCTGCCTGATGGTTTCGAAACCTTCCTGAAGGCTGCGCAGGTCGAGTTTCTCGTTTTCGTCGATAAGAGGATATACGATATATGCCTGACGGCCCATGCGCAACTGGTTGAAAACAGCCTTGTATGTGCCCTGACGCTGGTTATCGTAGCGCAGCAGGGTTGTAACCGGTTTGCGCCCCGGGGGAAGCTGGTCGATTACCGACACGTCGAGGTCGCCGTAAACAGTCATGGCCAGTGTGCGCGGAATAGGTGTGGCTGTCATAACCAGAATATGCGGCGGCAGCAAGTTCTTGCGCCACAGGCGGGCTCGCTGAGCCACGCCGAAGCGGTGTTGCTCGTCAATAACCGCTAAACCCAGATTGGCAAATTCCACGGTGTCCTCGATAAGGGCATGAGTGCCGACAAGTATGTGGAGCGAGCCGTCGCGCAGTCCGGTGTGTATGTCTTTTCGTTTTGCCGTACGTGTGGAGCCTGTGAGCAATTCGATATTCAGGCCAATCTCGGCGGTCATGGCCGAAAGAGTTTCGTAATGCTGAGTGGCCAGAATCTCGGTAGGAGCCATCAGGCAGGCCTGGAAGCCATTGTCCACAGCCATAAGCATGGCCATGAGGGCTACAATGGTCTTACCGCTGCCGACATCGCCCTGAACCAGGCGGTTCATCTGGCGACCTGTATTTACGTCGGCACGTATTTCCTTTACGACACGCTTCTGGGCATCGGTGAGCGGAAAAGGCAGACATCGGTTGTAGAAGTTGTTAAACCAATCGGCTATACGTCTGAATCGGTATCCTTCGGTATTGTCATGCCGGAGCCGTCCGCGCCTGACAATGTCGAGCTGGATATAGAACAGTTCGTCGAACTTGAGCCTATAGCGGGCTTTTTCGAGTAGTTCGGCCGACGACGGCAGATGAATCTGCCTCAGAGCGGAGTCAAGGGGCATAAGTCCAATACTTTGTGCTACCGATTGAGGTATCGGGTCGGCTACGGTTCGCGATTCGAGTACTGCCTGAGTCCATACAAAGAAGTTGCGCGAAATCACTCCGCGCGACCTCAGTTTCTCTGTAAGCGGATATATGCCCCTGAAGCCTTCGCGTGCTCCCACCGACTGAGGAGCGTCGATCTCGGGGTGCGCCATCTGCCACATGGAGCCATAGCGGGTTGGTTTGCCGAAGAGTATGTACTCCTGACCCAGACGAATCGACTCGCGTATCTGTTTGATTTTTCTGAACCATACCACCTCCATAGTCCGCCGTCCGTCAGTGAACGAAGCAGCCAGGCGCATTTTAGCGCCTTCGCCTACTACATTCATAGCAATGAACGAGCCACGTATCTGAACGTACGGTATCTCGCCATTGAGTTCACTGACGGTGTAGCATTTCGAACGGTCGACGTAATTGTTGGGGTAGTAGCGCAAAAGGTCGGCCGCCGTGCGGATTCCCAGCTCGGAGGCAAGTAGCTCGGCCTTTTTAGGCCCTATACCTTTTACGTATTTTACATCGAGAGTCGAAAGAGAGTTCATAGGAGTGCTGAAACAACGGCAAGATCGCGAGCATTGGTTATTTTCAGTGTGTCGGGCGACCCTTCGACAATGTCGACAGGGCGCCGGAAGTATCGCTCCACTACTGAAGCATCGTCGGTGAAAAAGTCGTTGAATTCCTGTGAGTAAGCCCGGATGATGCGTCCGAACCGGAAAGCCTGTGGCGTCTGCACTGCCTTGTACAGATTGCGGTCGACGGCTGCCGAAATGCCGTCGGGCTGCAGCATGCGTATTGAATCGGCCATTGCTATTACCGGTACAGCGCCTGAGCCGGCATCGGCTGCGACGGAGTGCCGCAGACGTTCCACTACATGGGGGCAGAGCAGGGGGCGTGCCGCGTCGTGGACATATACAATGTCGTTGTCGGCAGCCCGCGAGGCAAGCATGTCCAGGGCGGCTTTTACCGAGTGGAAGCGAGTGGAGCCTCCGAAAGTGTACTCCGGCGACTTAAAGTTGTGGCTGCGGCAAAGGTCGAGCCACAGGCTTTCCATCTCGCGGCTGATAACCAGCAGTTGAGTGGCCGCAGGCATAATCAGGCTGATTCGCTTCAGAGTATGTATCAATACAGGCTCACCGGCAAGGGAGCAGTACTGCTTCGGAACCGAAGCTCCGAAGCGGCTTCCCGTGCCGGCGGCCACAATTATAATATATTCCTGTGGATTCTCAGTCTGCATTAGTATGCGAACATGGGATACTCGGTCATGATGGAGTTGACTTTGGCGCGAACAGAGTCGATAACCTGAGTGTTCTCTACGTTGTTGAGTACGGTATCAATCATTTCCACAATCTCGCCCATGAGGTCTTCTTTTACACCGCGGGTGGTAATGGCGGGAGTACCCAGACGTATGCCCGAGGTCTGGAAGGGCGAACGGCTGTCGAAGGGTACCATATTCTTGTTGGCGGTGATGTCGGCGTCGACGAGCACTTTTTCGGCAACTTTGCCGGTGAGTTCGGGGAACTTCGAACGAAGGTCAACGAGAATACAGTGGTTGTCGGTGCCGCCGCTGACAATGTTATAGCCTTTGTCGGAAAGGGCTTTTGCCATAGCCTGAGCGTTGGCCTTGACCTGCTTCTGGTATTCCTTGTATTCGGGACGGAGAGCTTCGCCGAATGCCACAGCCTTGGCGGCGATTACATGTTCGAGCGGGCCGCCCTGTACACCGGGGAATACGGCGGAGTCGAGCAGCTGCGACATCATGCGTATCTGGCCTTTGGGATTGGTCTTGCCCCAGGGGTTTTCGAAGTCCTTGCCCAGCAGGATGATGCCGCCGCGCGGTCCGCGCAGAGTCTTGTGGGTTGTGGAGGTTACGATATGGGCATATTTCAGAGGATTGTCGAGGAGTCCTGCAGCAATAAGACCGGCGGGGTGCGCCATGTCAACCATGAAAATGGCACCGATTTCGTCGGCAATCTTGCGCATGCGGGCATAGTCCCAGTCGCGGCTATAGGCGCTTGCACCGCCGAGAATCAGTTTGGGACGCTCGCGCAGGGCCACTTCTTCCATCTGGTCGTAGTCTACAAGGCCGGTTTCGGCCGATACGTTGTATTCCAGTGCGTTGAATACCAGGCCGGAGAAGTTTACGGGGCTGCCGTGCGAGAGGTGTCCGCCATGAGCCAGATTGAGGCCCAGGAATTTATCGCCCGGTTTCATGCATGCCATAAACACGGCCATGTTAGCCTGTGCGCCTGAGTGAGGCTGAACGTTGGCGTATTCAGCGCCGAAAAGCTCTTTTACACGTTCGATGGCCAGTTGTTCAGACTGGTCGACAACGCCGCATCCGCCGTAATAGCGGTGGCCGGGATAGCCTTCGGCATATTTGTTGGTGAGGCAAGAACCCATGGCTTGCATCACCTGGTCGCTTACAAAGTTTTCAGATGCGATAAGTTCGATTCCTTTTTTCTGACGCTGGTGTTCGCGTTCGATAATTTCGAAAATTGCAGTGTCTTTTTCCATAATTGGTTATTTATTGGGGGTTAGTTTTTTTCTTTATTGAGAAGCCGAAGTGCCCCAACATATCGCCGAGGGCATAGTACCTGCCATGGCACCATGCTGCCAAACCCGATGCAGCCAGGTCGAAAGCATTGGTGGCGGGGTCGATATAGCGTTCGTCGGCCAGCAGGGTGACTACATCGGCCAAAAACATATCGTGGCTACCGAGGCTTATGATATCACGCACCTTACATTCGATTGACAGCGGTGATTCGGCCACCGACGGACAGGCCACATTCACTCCCGGCTCAGGGTGCAACCCGGTGTGTTGCCATTTGTCGAATTCACTGCCCGACTTTACTCCACACCAGTCGGTGGCGAGCACCATGTCGGCTGTGGTAAGGTTGAGGGTGAACTCCATATTCTCCTTAAGAATCGGGTAAGAGTGCCTGCCTGGACGTACCGAAATATACAGCATCGGCGGATTGGTGCATACCGTACCTGTCCACGCCACAGTTATAAGGTTGGACTTGCCATGCGGATATGTGCCGCAGCTTACCAGAGCTACGGGAGCCGGATATACCATTGTTCCCGGCTTCCATTGCTGCTTCATCGAATCTGGGCTTTGTTGCCTTCGACAGTATGGTTGCAGTAATGGCAGCGGATAAGCACCGGATTGCGGTTCACTACATGGAACTTGGTGAGCATCGGCTCGTTGTTGCTGATGCATTTTGGGTTTCCGCAGCGTACAATGCCCACAATGCAGTCGGGAAGCTCCACGGGGCGTTTGGCGGTAACGTTGAAGTCGCGGATAGTATTCACCACGGCCTCCGGGGCAATCAGAGCTATGCGGTTGAGCACGGCCTCGGGAAATTCTACGTCGGCTACTTTGATAATTCCTTTTTTGCCGATTTTTTTGCTGTCGAGGTTGTTGCCTATGGTCACATTTGTGTCCATGCCTGCGATGCCAAGAAGTTCGACGGCCTTGAACAGAGCCGGCGAAGGGATACGGTCTATAACGGTGCCGTTGCGGAGTGCTGCTACGGCGAGTTCTTTTTTGTCGGTAGTCATAGTGTTACTTTTCGGGGTCGATGCCTAATGCGCGTGTTATGATGGCCTGTCGGGCAAAGAGTCCGTTGCGGGCCTGGTCGAAATAGTAAGCTTTGGGGTTGTCGTCGACATCGCGGTCGATTTCGTTCACACGTGGCAGCGGGTGTAGTATCCGCAGAGTGGGTTTTGAGTCGGCCAGCATTTCGTTATGCAGTGTATAGCGGTCTTTTACCCTTTCATATTCCATTATGTCGGAGAACCGTTCACGCTGTACACGTGTCATGTAAATGATGTCGCTTGAGTTTATCACCTCTGGGGCGAACTCGGTGGTTTCGTTGTACCGTATGCCATGTTCGTTGCAGAAGTCCTTGTATTCCTGTGGCATGCGCAGTTCCGGACATGCTACAAAGTTGAACGTAGGGTTGAAGTACTGCATTGCCATGAGCAGCGAGTGTACGGTGCGTCCGTATTTGAGGTCGCCCACCATGGTTATGGTGAGGTTTTCGAGAGTGCCCTGGGTTTTTAGTATCGAGTACAGGTCGAGCATAGTCTGCGAGGGGTGCTGGTTGGCACCGTCGCCTGCGTTGATTACAGGTACGTCGGTTACTTCGGTGGCATATCTGGCAGCTCCTTCGAGGTAGTGGCGCATTACAATAAGGTCGACGTAGTTCGAAACCATCTTGATGGTGTCCTTGAGGGTTTCGCCCTTTGACGAGCTTGTGGTAGAAGCGTCGGAGAAGCCTATAACTCTGCCTCCGAGTCGGTTGACAGCAGTTTCGAAACTTAGGCGTGTACGTGTTGAAGGCTCGAAAAATAATGTTGCTACGATTTTGCCGTCGAGGATTTTGCTGTTGGGGTTTTCCTCGAAATAGCGCGCACGCCGCAGCAGATCAAGCATTTCATCGCGTGAAATGTCGGATATTGATACAAGACTGTTTTTATTCATAACGATGATTGGCGTTAGTGGCCGATACTAAGAGCTTGTTTATTAAAATGTGCTACAAAGTTAATGAAAGTTTTGCAAAAATTAGTCAGTGGATGTAATATTTCTTTCATTATTCCGTCAATAAATATAGTATGGCCAATCAGAATCTCCGCCAGCAACGTTATACCGAGCTGCTGCAGCGCTATAATCGCGTTGTGGTGAAGGTGTGTTATATATATGCGTCGGAGAATGCGCCGTTCGACGACCTGTATCAGGAGGTGTGTATCAATCTCTGGCAGGGACTCGACAGTTTCCGCGGCGAGGCTTCGCTTTCGACATGGATTTATCGTACAGCCATAAATACCTGTATCACATGGCTGCGGCGCAACAATCGCCACAGTATGTCGTTGTCGCTCGATACTGCTGCCGATTTGCCTTATACAGGCGAGGGCGAGTTCGATGCCGAGCGCTACAGGCAATTCCAGCAAATGCTCGCCAGGCTTGAACCTCTCGAAAAGGCAATCATTACCTTGTGGCTCGACGAACACAGCTATGACGAAATATCGAAGATTACCGGCTTGAGTAAGAGTAATGTGGCTGTACGCCTTCACCGTATAAAGGAAAAGCTTATGAATTTAGGCCGCGAGTTTTCAGGCGACTGACTGTAAACCGCTAAATTTTAAAGTAGTAATTATGGAATTTAATCCGGAAGATATAAAACGAAACTGGCAGATGCTGAACCGCAAGGTCGACGAACTCGACGAGCGGACCATAGGCATGGCCCAGAAACTTGCCATAAGCAAATCGCAGAGCCTGCAGCAGCGTCTTGGACGGCGCTACCGTACCCAGGCCCTGTTGGGCTTTCTGTTGCCGCTGCTGGCTCCGTTGCTGGTGTGGATCGACCTGCCGCTGTGGGTAGGCATAGCTTATGGTCTTGTAGGTGTGGCGCTGGGTGTGGTAAACCTGCATTTCTCGAGATTTATCTCAAATATTGATTATACCGATTTGCCAATTGTCGATGCGATGTCGCATGCTGTGAAAGTACTGCGCCGGCAGATGTGGGTGAAACGGGTAGGGTATCTGCTTGGTATTCTTATTGTGGCGCCGCTGCTGTATGAAATATGGCTGCTGGGCGAACCCGACGTGTTTGTAAGCGCCTGTATCGGCGGAGTGTTAGGCGGAGTGATAGGCTTGTATAAACAGCGGGTGAACAACCGCATAGCGCGTCAGCTTGTGAATACACTCGAAAACGATATAAAGCAATGAAAAAAATATACATGATCCTGCTGGGGCTTATGGCTGCGGCATGGACCGTTATGGCGCAAGAGCCCAAACGGGAGTTCCGCGGAGCGTGGCTCAACACTATCTATCGTGGCGAATATGCCAAAATGTCGGCTGAGGAATGTAAAAAATACCTCAGCTTGCAACTCGACAAACTGCACAGCGCAGGCGTCAACGCCGTGTTTTTTCAGGTAAGGCCCCAGGCCGATGCCTTTTATCCGTCGGAGCTCGAGCCGTGGAGCCGATTCCTCACTGTCGGCGGCAAAGCTCCGGTGCCGTTTTGGGACCCCCTGCAGTATATGATTGAACAAACACATGCACGGGGTATGGAACTGCATGCGTGGTTGAACCCGTACAGGGTTACAAGCGCAGCCAAGCAGACTTTGCCTAAGAATCACCTGTACCATAAGCACCCCGAGCGATTTCTGCGCTACGAAGGCAAACTGTATTTCGACCCGGGACTGCCGGCCAACCGCGATTTCATTGTGCAGGTTGTAAGCGATATAGTGAAGCGCTACGATGTGGACGGCATACACTTCGACGACTATTTTTACCCCTATCCGGGCAAAACCGAGTTTCCCGACAACGCCAGCTATCGCAAGTACGGAGGCAAAATGAAGCGTGCCGACTGGCGCCGCAGCAACGTCGACCGGCTGATAGAAGCTGTGTATGGCGCCATACATGGTCTGAAGCCGTGGGTACGCTTCGGCGTAAGTCCTTTTGGAATATGGCGCAATAAAAAAAGTGACAGCCGAGGCAGCGAAACAGCCGGGCTGGAAAACTACGATGCCCTTTATGCCGATGTGCTGCTGTGGGCCGAACGAGGATGGGTCGACTATCTGATTCCGCAACTCTACTGGGAGCGCGGACACCGTCTGGCCGATTACGATGTACTGGTGAACTGGTGGAACGAGAATGTATCGTCGTGCCATCTGTATATAGGCCAGGATGTGAACCGCAGCATGGACAAACCGGACTTGGGTGGCGAAGCCGACCAGCTTAAATCAAAGCTTCAGGCCTGCCGTATGGCGCCGAATATACAGGGAGTGTGCTGGTGGCCGGCATATAGCATAAGCGATAATTACAAGGGGGTGGCCGACCGCCTGCGTACCGAGCTGCATAAGTCGGTGGCAATCGTACCTGAATATACATGGCTGTGCGCCGACAAGCCTTCTGCGCCGGCCTCGGTGCGTGTGTCGTCAGGAATACTACGCTGGGATGTTCCGAAAGCAAGCCGTAGTGTGAATGACGCCGTGCGCTTTGTGGTGTACCGCTTTGACACGGATAAGAAAGTGAACCTCGATGATGCTTCGGCCATAGTGGCCGTGACCAACTCACGCGAACTGAAAATAGCTACCCCGGGAGTATATATTGTTACGGCCCTCAACAGGGTGAATATTGAATCCGAATCCTCGGCAAAAGTGAGAGTAAAATGATTTCGGTAATTGTGCCGGTATATAACGGAGCTGCCGATGGAGGCACACTGCTCCGTGAATGCCTCGACAGCATCGTGGCTCAGCGGGGCGTCGATTTTGAGCTTCTGGCAGTTGACGACGGAAGCACCGACGGCACTGCGGCAATACTTGCCGGATATGCCGGCAGATACCCTTTTGTGAGAGTGTTCGGCAAGGCTAACGGCGGAGTTTCGTCGGCCAGGAATTTAGGCGTGGGCATGGCGCGCGGCGAGTTCGTATGCTTTGTCGATGCCGACGACTGCCTGCTGCTCGGGGCACTGAACGCTTTTGCCGCCACTGAACGGCGCACCAAGGCTCCGGTGATAATCGGCACCGCTGCAGCCGACAGACACCGCGCGGCGGCATCGGACGGCTTTGGCATAAAAGAATACGGGGCGGTGGACTATGCGGCCCGTACACTTTATCAGCGTGGGGGACACAATTCGCCATGGGCCATGCTGGTGCATCGCCGCTTGCTTGTGGAGGAGCCTTTCGACGAAACCATGCGCTACGAAGACCTTGAACTCAGTTGCCGCCTGTATCTGCGAGCCGGACTTATAGCGGTGATTGATACTCCGGTGTATTTTTACCGCCACAATCCGGCCAGTTTTCTTAACTCATGGACGCCGAGCCGGGCCGATTCGCTGCGAGCCACAGATGCCATAGAAAAGTATGTGGCCGCTAATGAGCCGTGTCTGCTGCCTGCAGCCCGCGACCGCAAGCTGAGCGCAAACTTTAATGTATTTATACTCGCATCGCTTAATGATGCCGGACAGGCTTTGACAGAACAATGCTGGCGGCAGATACGTCAATATCGTCTGGCATCGCTTTTCAACCGGCGGGTGCGTCTGAAAAACAAAATAGGAATATTACTATCGTATCTTGGCCGACGACCATTGCTGTCGGTCGCAAAACTGATGAATTGATATATGACTACAAAACGAGCAGTACTGTTTGACCTTGATGGTGTGATAATCGACAGCGAAAGCCTGTATACCGTGTTCTGGAACGATATGGACCGTCTATATCCCACGGGCGTGGAAAACTTCGCCAAGGTAATCAAAGGCAGCACATTGCCTAAAATATTTGAAACATACTTCCCTGATATGGAAGTTCGCGAGCATATAAACTCACTGCTGGTAAAGTTCGAAGCCGAAATGGAAGCGGAACTATTTCCAGGTATCTGCGACATGATAGAGGGCCTGCGGGCCGCCGGTTTTGCCACAGCTATAGTCACAAGCAGCAACCTGCCTAAAATGCAAAAACTCTTTGCACGGCTTCCGCAGATAGAGAAACTGATGGATGTGGTGCTGACCGATGCCGATGTAGAGAAGTCGAAGCCCGACCCCGAAGGCTACCGCAAGGCAGCAGAACGCCTTGGCTGCCGCCCCGAGGATTCTGTGGTGTTCGAGGATTCATTCGCCGGCATAGAGGCCGGACGCCGTGCCGGAGGCAAGGTAGTGGGTGTGGCCACTACAAACGCCTACAGCGATATTGCCCCGCTGGTTGACTTGGCTGTAAACAATACAAACGATGTAAGCGCCGCCGACCTTTTGGGGCTGTTCGATTAGTCGTGGTGATAGGGCTCGCCGCGTAATATGGTCATGGCTCTGTATATCTGTTCGACAGCGAACAGGCGCACCATCTCGTGAGAGAATGTCATGCGCGACAGCGACAGCTTGTCGTCGGCTCGCTCGTACACCTCCTTAGAAAAGCCGTAAGGCCCCCCGATAACAAAACAAAGGTTGCGGCTCACGCTGTGGGCCTGGCGGGCTATATAGTCGGCATACTCACGCGAACTGAACTCGCGTCCGCGTTCGTCGAACAGAACCAGGCGGTCGGCAGACCCTACAATTTGTAGCAACAGCGAACCCTCCAGAACCTTCTGGCGCTCGCTGTCCATGCCTTTGCCGGTCTTTACATCGGGTATTACCGTGAGTTCGAAGGGCATGTAGTGCGGAATCTTCGCGCAGTACTGTTTTATGAGTTCTTCGAGTTGGCTGTTGCGGTTTCTGCCAATGCAGATTAATCGTATCTTCATGCTGTTATTTTGTTGTTGTCGGACAAAATTAATAATTCTCCGGCATATAAGCCAGCAAAAAACGAGATAATATTAAGAGCAAAAACAGAAATAGTATAAATGAAAAATAAAAAGTGCTTTTTCAAAACCGGACGAGAAAACGAGCTTATACTTAAAGATTGGGAAACATCTGACGGATGTATAGCCACTGACAGAATTACAGTAGATGGTATGCCGGTCGGATATATGTATCGCGAAAAGCCGAAAGAAGGAGCTTGGTTTGAAGAATATGACAGCGGATGGCGATTTACCGCAGGTGATGAAAGTGACGAATATATGTCGGTGACTGAGAATAGCGGTATCTATAAGCTGAATACTATCTGCCAATATGATTCTAAGATTGTTCCGTTGTTACACGCTCCATATGGTACTGCCTATATAAGAGATGAAAATGGAGAGTTTCAAGAAGAATCTTTGTCTTGAGGGTACTCCGGCAGGAGCATACTGCAATATTGAAGAATATGCTATTAGCCGATTTGCCAAAATAAGAAAAAATGAGTAATTTTGCGTCAAGAAACTAAAATAACACATATATGAAAACTACCGATCAGCTTATAGATGATTTGCTCAATCTTGCTTTTGCAGAGGATGTTGGCGATGGTGACCATACTACGTTAAGTACAATTCCGGCTGATGAAACAGGCCGTCAGCGCCTGATAGTAAAGGAAGAGGGCATACTGGCAGGCGTGGAAATTGCCGCCAAGGTGTTCGCCAAGTTCGACCCGGAGCTGAAAATGACCGTATATATCAACGATGGCAGCCATGTGCGCCCTGGCGACATCGCTTTTGTAGTGGAGGGCAAGGTGCGTTCGCTTTTGCAGACAGAGCGTGTAATGCTTAATATTATGCAGCGTATGAGCGGCATCGCCACTACTACTGCCAGATATCAGGCGCAGCTCGAAGGCTTGTCCTGTAAGGTCCTTGATACCCGAAAAACTACTCCGGGCATGCGCATGCTTGAGAAAATGGCGGTGAAAATCGGTGGAGGTGAGAATCATCGCATAGGTCTTTTCGACATGATTCTTATCAAGGATAACCATGTAGACTTTGCCGGTGGAATTCCTCAGGCTGTATCGGCCGCAAAGGATTACTGCAAGGCGAATAGCAAGAGCCTGAAAATCGAGCTTGAGGTTCGTAATGAGGATGAAATCCGTCAGGCTCTCGATGCCGGCGTCGACCGCATAATGCTCGATAACTTTACTCCGGAGCGCACCAAAGCTGCAGTGGAAATGATTCGCGCTATTAATCCTGGTGTTGAAATAGAGTCGTCGGGTGGTATTACCATCGATACTCTCCGTGCCTATGGCGAGTGTGGAGTAGACTTTGTGTCGGTTGGAGCTCTTACACATTCGGTAAAGGGCCTCGACATGAGTTTCAAGGCATTTTAATGTAAGAGCCGATTCAACAAATAATATTTTTGCCGAACCGACTTTAAGAGGGTGTTTAATAATAAATGTTAAATTCCCGGTGGCGTATCTTTTAGCAATTCAGCAAAAGAAACGCCAAGGCGGGGGTAACTTTAAAAATCCATTAATTCAAAAAATAATGTTGATACAGAAATTACCATTCCACTCG
>CAJTRC010000031.1 GCA_910578365.1 uncultured Muribaculaceae bacterium | reverse complement strand
GTCAAACGGGCAGCTTGTCCTCTGGGATTAACAACACCAAACTGTACAAATAAATCAGGCGACCTTGAAAGGCCGCCCAATACTCTATGTCTTTTGCTTGGTTGAAAATCATAAAGTTCTTATCCCGAACTCGCGTTATTTGGAAAATAAAGAATCCGCTCGATTAAACGTACACCGATATATAGCCGGCGCGCTGATGCTTCTGATGGCTCTGGCTATATATCTGCTGTTCAGACCGCAGGGCCTGTTCAACGGCGCGTTCAACTTCACCCATCTCGTAAGCGGCTGTACGCTGCCGCAATGGCTCGTCGACAGCATGCCCGATGCCCTCTGGTACGCCTCGCTGATGTGCTTCCAGATACCGCTCGATTTTTCGCGCAGCCTCGCCCGTCAGTCCGTGACGATACTGGCCTGCGCCACCGGACCGCTTCACGAACTCCTGCAATACCTCGCTGTTGTGCCCGGCACATACTGCCGTTACGACATGACAGCCTATTTTACAATACTGATAACATACCTTATAATATGCTTAATAAAATATCTAAAAAGGTTCAGATGCTGATACCTGTGGCTGCACTTGCGGCCTATGTGGTCATGATACTCGCCTGTGGCTCGTCCGATGATGCCATCAGGTCCATACCTATCGGCGGCAGCGACGACAGCGGTGCCGACCACGCCATGTACACTGACTCGCTGGTGAACAGCTACTACGACATGGCCGCACGCTAACATACCTCAGTCGCAAAACCGGATATACCGGAACCGGCTATAACATCATATGTAGACAGTAAGAATAAGGTATAATAAAAATATATGCCTTGAGAAATTAATGAAAAATTTGGCGAAGACAAAAAAAAATACTAACTTTGTACTCGCAAGCGCATGTGGCGTAATTGGCAGCCGCGTCAGACTTAGGATCTGATGTCTTAGGACGTGGGGGTTCGAGTCCCTTCATGCGCACTACATACCCTCTATAACTCGTTGAGTTTTAGAGGGTATGCTGTATTTAGTTTATACATTATCATACAATAAATTGGGCCCCTGAAAGGGGTACGTTGATATTTGTGTAAGCTCCTGATATGTAGGGGATGTCGGGGTAACTAAGTGCCGTTGTGTTCCCGTATTGCTCCCATTGCCTCGTAAGTCGGAGCGATATGTGATTTCTTACAGTTTTTCGGAAGCAAGTTGTGCTATTAACAACACTATATGGCTCGATAAACCAATTGCACATAACACAAATTTTTTTCTGAATAACCTGTTCAGGAATGACGCGCTCAGTGTCGAATAGGTAATGTCGAACGTGTAATTTGTATTTGGTTAAAACCCAAAACTCCGACATTGCTGCCGGAGTTTTGTAAAATATGAGGATGCTGCTTATTTCAAAATGCTTGACGATGTACCCATCTGTTGCGATGCCTCGTTGCCGCGCTGTATCTTCTTGCCGAAGCCGAAAGTATAAGTGGCCGACAGAAGTACGTAACAATGATAGCTTGTATTGAAGTATGTGGTGGCAACATCATAGTTCGGACTTGTGGTTTCGGATTTGGAGGCACGCCAATTCCACCGGAATGGGTTGGTTAGACGTGCCTGTACGTTCCATGAGGAGTTTCCCCATCCCACAATAGCGGTATATGCGCTTTTGTCTTTCATCCACGCGCCATTGACATAACCGTCGCAATATTCCTGCGGTGATTGGTATTGCAGACCGAAATTCCATCCACCAACATAATAAAATGCCTGAAGATGCCAAAGTACACATTGCTTGGTCCAGTCGAATGGAACGCCGTTACGAACTATTCGGTGCGATACCTGTCCGTTAATCATCAGACTGTTATTGAACAGTCGCGCAGTTCCTTGTACACCATATAGCCACGACGAGTAATTGCCCACTCCCTTTTGCTGAATAGTACGCAAAATCCCGTTTGGCGATGCCTCATATAAATAAGCGTATCTGTCTGTGATTACGGTGGTCTGACCGAAAGCGGCGAAGTTGAATTTATTGTTGGGCATGAATACATATCTGAGGCTTGCATCCCAGCTTTTATATGGTTGAACATCCGGATTGCCGGTATAGCTGAACAGAGGGTTTGACTGAATTACGACAGTACTGCGATAGGAGGATGCCAAAGTCCATGTGGCATGATGGAACTCCAGACTTATTGAATTTTTGCTGTTGAATCCATACTGAAGCGAGAGATCCATCCACGGTTGTGTGGAGTGTTCGGATTCAGAGCCTAATTTGGAATGGTCATAGTTGAACCCTCCGCCGAGCAATCCGTTAAACTTATCGGTTTTGAAGTTATAGAACAAGCCCGGGCCGACACGATAAGTAGTCAGACGGTCAGAAGCGATCGAAGTGCCGGAGTATTGTGTACGATTGGAAAGAAGTGTTCCGTTGAGGATGGCTGTAATGTTGCCATATTTGCCAAAGTCGTGCATGAATCGCAATGATGCGGTGGAACGGTGCGAATCATCTATTGCTCCATTGGCAAACGATGAGCCTGTGTGCTCAGAATAAAGTCGGTGTTGGTTGGTATGAGAATATGAGTAATAAGGATTGAAACTTAAGCTATTGCCATGAGGTAATGCGAATTTCCAGTAGCCGGAATAGGTAATGGAGTTAGTACGGTTGTTCTGTTCGTCGGTATATTCAGTCGAGGGGAAATCGGCAGGAGAAAAGCGGACGGAGCCGGCTGTATTCTGCTTTGGCGAACGAAAGAAATTTGCACCCAAAGTGTTTACCATAGTTATCTTATCGGTGAGATATGAAGCCTTGAAGGTAGGCCAATACGATTGCTGACGAACTTTGGCATAGCCCGGCTTGGATATTCGCTCAAAAATCTTGATTGAACCGTCGGTCTGTGGAAGGCGGTACGTTTCAACTGTTGACTGGCTCATATGGTCATTCGCAGAATACCATGTGCCGATACCTATGTCGAAGGTCATACGCTTATATTGGAGTTTCGAGAAAAGGTTGAGCTGCCCTGAATTAGCAATGAAGAACTCGTTAGCGTATGCTTTCACATATCCGCCATACTCATACTTCTGCATGATAAAATTTACCACGTGCTGAGAGCCTTGAAAACGCGGGTCAGTGGGAAAATCATAATATTCCACTTTCTTAACGTCGGCCATGCGCATACCGTTAAGATCCTGCTCCGATGCCGGCACAAAGTCAATGTAGATGTCTACTTTCTGCCCGGAATTTGTGGTTACATTATAACCCGACACCAGTCCGAGCTGAGGGATTGCCATGTGATTTAGCAGTTCAGGGCCGTTCTGTGCGGCATTACGCTGCCGCTTGGTCGGGAGATAGGTTGACACCGTGGCCGAAGTTTGTTGTAGTTGCCCTTCGATGACGACCTCCTTGAGTTCCTGAGCCTTGATGCTGTCAGTCCTCTCCGATTGAGCCGGCGCCACAACGGAAAACAGCAGAACCAGTGCTAATATATTCAGTCGATTACCCATTTAAAAATTCAGATTTATTTGAGCGCAAAGTTAGATAGAAATCGGGACTTTACTCTCAACAAATGTTGAGGCCGGCTGAAAATTATTAAGATTTTCTTAATCTGCTCAAATGTGTGGGTGTAATATTAAGGAATGAAGCGATGTCTTTGAGGGAGAAATACGAAAATATATCTCCGTACCTCTCAATGAGTTCATTATATCTTTCCTGTGCCGATTTCACATGCAGATTGATATATCGGTCATAGGTGGTGTCGAAAAGCGCCACATTGGTTTCGGCAACAACCCGATATAGCTCAGCGTCTGATTTTATACGCATACCTATTTCTCTCGCCGATGCGCAATATATTTCGCAGGGAGTAACGGCTACGATCGAAACGCGAGATTTTATTCCATAAAGAGAGAATGGAAAATCTGCTACAAACTCGCCTTCAAACTCCAACCCTACAACACTCTCGGAGCCATCGATACCATAGGCCACATATTTCAATGTGCCCGATTTGACAAACCCTATATATCGGCCTACTTGACCACGCTCAATAAAATATTCGCCTTTATCATAACAGCGCAACACGCCCTGTTCGACACACAGCTCCCTCCAGAAATCATGGTCGATATTCTCATAATATGTGTTGAAGTTAGATGAAGACATACTAAATTAAGCTACAACAAATCGAAATAGAACATATGGGTACGCAGGCCTTCAGTTTCAGGAATGTTGTAAAACTTCTTCTCACGCTCTTCTGCCTTCCGCACGAAATCATCGGCGATTTCTCTGGAAAGAATAGGGGCTGCTTTTATAGGTATTGCCATAATGTTGATATCCTTTGTGCTTATCTGATTACAAAGTTACAACAAATTTCTGACATATTTTGATTTTCGTACTCGATTTATCGGTCTTATCGGTCTGAGAGCTTGGAGTCTTACGCTTCTTGCGAAAATCCGTCGGAAGTACTTTGTTGGTATTCTTCAGAGTCAAGACTCATTTCTTGCATAAATCAAACTTGATTTGCTTGACTTTACCTAACCAAACAGCTATTAATGCGCCGTAGTAATGCTTAATTATTACAAACAAGCATAAAATAAGCCTTGAAAATTATTGGTTATCTACCTAATTTTCAAGGCTTTAATTTGTTGTCGGGGTGACAGGATTCGAACCTGCGACCACCTGGTCCCAAACCAGGTGCGCTACCGGACTGCGCTACGCCCCGAACGTTTGCGAGTGCAAAGTTAGTGATTATTTTTTAATCTGCCAATTTTTTTTTCAAATAAGCATGCGTCACCATAACTTAAAAATCTATAATCTGACTCCAACGCATGGTCGTAGACGCGGCGCCAGTCATCGCCAATCATGGCCGAAACCAGTAGCAGCAGGGTGGACTGTGGCTGATGGAAGTTGGTTATCAGTCCGCTTACTACTTTGTAGTCGTATCCGGGGGCTATGATTATGCGTGTGGCCGCAATGAGTTTGTCGCTGCCGCTGTCGGCAAGATGCCGCAGAATGGCGTCGAGCGACTGTCCGAGGGTCAGATGCGGGTGTTCGGCGCTGTAGGGGTACCACTGCGGGACTTCGCCCTGCCATTTGCCGCTTTTAATCAGGCAGCCTATGTGGTAGAGGCTTTCGAGAGTGCGTACGGTGGTGGTGCCTACTGCGTATATGGGGCGGTTGGTGGTTGCCAGGGCTTCGATGGTGGCGCGGTTTACGGCAATGAATTCGCTGTGCATGGTGTGATCTCCTACGGTGTCGGACTTCACGGGCTGAAATGTCCCTGCGCCTACGTGCAGGGTTACTTCGAGGCGCGGTATGCCGCGCTCTGAAATTTGCGATAGGATTTCGGGTGTGAAGTGCAGTCCGGCGGTGGGAGCGGCCACGGAGCCTTCGATGCGGCTGTAGACAGTCTGATAGTCGTGGGTGTCGCTTTCCTCCGAGGCACGGTTGAGGTACGGAGGTACCGGTATCTCGCCCAGCGCGTCGATAAGCTGCGAGAATGTTACCTGCGGGTTGTCCCAGCTGAAGTCAATCACCGAAGCGTTGTCGACTTTCATGCGTCGCTCGGCTTTGAGCGTGGTGCCCAGGGTAGGGCAGGGGAGTTCGAGTATGCCTTCGCGCCATCGTTTGCTGTTGCCTACAAAGCACAGCCAGCTGCAGGCCGAAGTGGCAGCGAAACAGCGCTCGTAGTCGGCAGGGCTGTAGGGTTCGAGGCAGAATATCTCTATAGCCGCGCCGGAAGCTTTTCGGAAATGCAGTCGGGCATTGATTACACGGGTGTTGTTGTACACCAGCACGGCATCGGGCGGCAGCACCTCCGGCAGCTGGCGGAATACAAGGTCGCTGATGTCGCCGTCGGTTTTGCGGTGCAGCAGGCGGCAGGCCGCCCGGTCGGGCAGCGGGTGCAGGGCTATGCGTTCCTGAGGCAGGGGGTAATTATAGTCGGATATATTGATTTGCTGTGGTGTCATAAGTGTTTGAAATGAATGAGGCTACAAAATTAGTTAAAATGATTGGAAAAATGTGGCATAATTGCTAACTTTGTATTGTGAAATTATTTAAGCTCTTTAGATATCAACTGATTATATGCTCGGTGGTGATGCTGTTGGCGGCGTGCCATGAGGAGCCGGCCTCCGCACCTGTGCTGCCGGTAAACCGCACCGTGCTGGTTTATATGGTGGCGTCGAACAATTTGGGTACGGGCCGTTTCGACGAGTCCGACCTTG
This sequence comes from uncultured Muribaculaceae bacterium, assembly GCA_910578365.1. Taxonomy (GTDB): domain Bacteria; phylum Bacteroidota; class Bacteroidia; order Bacteroidales; family Muribaculaceae; genus CAG-873. The sequence continues at coordinate 21,414 of CAJTRC010000031.1, read as the reverse complement.
CCGAGATGCAGCAGGCAGCCAAGGCGGGTGACATTACCGACGGCCGTCTGCTGGTGTATCATGTGCCACCGTCCGGCGACCCGGTGCTGAAAGAAGTCACGGCCTCCGGCATCGATACCCTGGCTATGTACGACAGCGAAACTTCATCGGTGAGCAGTGTGCGCATGCGAGCTGTGTTCGACGATATGCGCAGAGTGGCTCCGGCCGACGAATATGGCCTGGTACTCTGGAGTCATGCCAGCGGCTGGCTGCAGGATGGTATTGATGATGAGCTCGACAATGCCGGCGAAATGGTAGCTCCGCTGGCTTTCGGTTTCGACAAGGGGCAGAAAATGAATTTGACCACCCTTGCCCGCACGCTTCAGGGGCAGAACTTCGGCTTTGTGTACTTCGATTGCTGCTATATGGGTTCGGTGGAGGTTGCCTACGAACTGCGTCGCGCCACGCCGTTGATTGTGGGCAGTCCGTCGGAACTGCCGTCGAACGGCATGCCGTACAATCGCAACATACGCTGCTTTTTCGCACCTGAGGCCGACCTTCTGACTGCTGCCCGCAATACCTTTGAACTTTACGATGGAGAATTCGGCGTCAACCGCACCTGTACCATGTCTGTAATCAATACCGCCGCTCTTGACGGTCTGGCCGCTGTAGTGCGCGACATCTACAGCGGTGCCTCCGATCCATGGCCTGCAGGTTACGAGCCTCAGCGCTATATGACCGAAAGCCGTTGTTATCACTTCGACCTTGGCCACTATGTAGAGGCACTTGGTTCTGATGATGCCCTGTTGGCCGAGTTCCGCCGGTTCATGGACGAAGCTGTGTTATATGAGGCCGCTACGCCTTTCCTATGGAACCGGCTGGCTATAGAATCGCATTGCGGACTCACAACATATATTTTTGAAAACGAGGCTCAAAGCCGTATCAAAGGCTACGACACCACATCGTGGTTCAGCGATGTGGCATCGGAGCTGCTCACCGACTGACCTACACAGACATAAAACAGACAAATGAAACCATTACAGATACCGGTAGCCCCGGCGCAGATTCCCGACAGCATACCAAGCGTCAAACAGGAAGTGGCGATGCTCAAGTCGATGCCGCTCGACGACCTTCTCGACAAATTTATCAGCTCGGTGACTACCTTTGCAATAAATCTGGCCATAGCCATAGTGGTTTTCTATGCCGGCAAATTCGTAATCAAAAAGCTCTACAACCTGCTGAGCGTGATACTTCACCGCCGAAATGTCGACCGCTCGCTCACCACCTTTGTGCTGAGTATGGTCAAGATGCTGCTGTTCTTTATCCTCATCGTTACTGTCATAGGTATTCTGGGCATAGAAACATCATCGTTCATAGCGCTGTTTGCCTCGGCCGGTGTGGCCATCGGTATGGCTCTGAGCGGCACCTTGCAGAACTTTGCAGGCGGAGTGCTGATACTGCTGCTGAAGCCCTATAAGGTGGGCGACTATATCGAAGCCCAGGGCTTTGCAGGCACGGTCAAGGAAATACAGATATTCCACACCATCATCACCACCTACGACAACAAGGCCATAATAATACCCAACGGCGGACTGTCGACGGGTTCGGTCAACAACTGGTCGCGCGAGGATTACAGGCGTGTCGACTGGTCGGTGGGAATCAGTTACGGCGACAATGTCGAGGATGCCCGCAAGCGCATTCTCGAACTGCTTGAGGCCGACCCGCGTGTGGTCAAGCGCTATATCGAGGAAGACCGGCTGCAACGGGCCGGAGAGCAGGAGCGACGCCGGCGAGCCGCTATGGGAGAGGGCGATAATATGGCCGACGAGCGCCGTCCGCGCCAACAGAATGCCGAGAGTATTCCGGTGCCGGAATTGCCGTGGTACCGCCGCATGTTCATGAGCCGGAAGAAGAAAGCCGAGCAGAAAGAGAGCGACCGCGTGATACGCCTGCGGCGCCGCGTGCCACGTGTGGAGCGCCGACCGGTAGTGGTGGTCGACCAGCTTGCCGACAGCGCCGTGGTGCTGAAAGTCCGTGCATGGACACGCACCGAATTTTACTGGGATGTATATTACCAGGTCAACGAACAGATATACAACGAGCTGCCGAAGGCCGGAATCAGCTTCCCCTTCCCGCAGATGGATGTGCATCTGAGCAGACAGTAGAAATTAAGTATTAAATAAGTTTAAATAGCCAAGATAATTGAATTATTTTGGCTATTTTTGCATATTGAAGCAGGCGAAGGTACTTGCCGCTTTTACACGCCCGACAGTCTATCGCCATAAACAGCGTTTTTAACTCCTCTTAACTCCACAACTGTCAGGAGTGTGCTATCCAGCTAAAAAAAGAACAACATAAATGACAGGTAAATGGAATTATTTACCCCTTACTACAGAAGAACAGAAACTCGAAAACGAGCTGGCACGACGCTTTTCAAGCTGTGAGCCCATTAGCGAACTGCTTGTCCAGCGCGGCATTACCTCGATTGCGGAGGCGGAGAAATTTTTTCATCCGTCGCTGCGTGATTTGCACGACCCGTTTCTGATGCCCGACATGGACAAGGCTGTAGACCGCCTGAACAAGGCAATGGGGGCTAAAGAAAAAATAATGGTGTACGGCGACTATGATGTCGACGGCACTACTGCGGTGGCTCTGGTGTACCGCTACCTTCAGAATTTCTATTCTGAAATCGATTACTATATACCCACGCGTTACGACGAGGGCTATGGCATATCGCAGAAAAGTATCGACGCCGCGGCCGAGTCCGGTGTGAAGCTTATTATCATACTCGACTGCGGCATAAAGGCTATCGACGAAATCAAATACGCAAAGTCGCGAGGCATCGACTTTATTATCTGCGACCATCATGTGCCCGACGACGAATTGCCTCCGGCCGTAGCTATACTGAACCCGAAGCTCGAAGGCAGTACCTATCCGTGCCCGCATCTGTCGGGTTGTGGAGTAGGTTATAAGTTTATGCAGGCATTCTCGATTAGCAACGGTATCGGCACCGCCGAACTCGAAGGCATGCTCGACCTTGTGGCCGTGAGCATAGCTGCCGACATAGTGCCTATGGTCGATGAAAACCGCGTGATGGCATATGTGGGGCTCAAACGCCTCAATACAAACCCGAACATGGGTCTGCGGGCTATAATCCGTACCTGCGGCATGGGTGGAAAAGAGCTGAGTATAAGCGATGTGATATTCAAAATCGGGCCTCGTATCAATGCTTCGGGCCGCATGCAGAGCGGTCGTGAGGCTGTTGAACTGCTTGTGGCGCGCGACAGCAAGGATGCCAACTCCCGGTCGCTTGCCATCGACCAGTACAATAAGGACCGTAAGGAATTGGACAAGCGGATTACCGACGAGGCAAACGCCATTCTTGAGGCACGCGGCGAAATGCACTCGCCCAAAAAGTCAATTGTGATTTATAACAAAGACTGGCACAAGGGCATCATCGGAATTGTGGCCTCGCGCCTTACCGAACTTTACTACAAACCCTCGGTGGTGCTGACTCTTACCAACGGTCTGGCCACCGGTTCGTCGCGTTCGGTGCAGGGATTCGACATCTATAAGGCCGTGGACTCGGCCCGCGACCTGCTTGAGAATTTCGGCGGCCACGCCTATGCCGTAGGACTGTCGCTCAAGGAGGAGAACATACCCGAGTTTACACGTCGCTTCGAGGAGTATGTAGCCAATAATATCACTCCGGAGCAGCTGACACCGCAGATCGACATCGACGCTTTGCTTACTTTCTCGCAGATTACACCCGAATTTGTGTCTACTCTGCGGCTGTTCAATCCATTTGGTCCCGGCAACCAGAAGCCGGTGTTCTGCGCCCGCAATGTGCGTGACTTCGGCAGCAGCAAGCTCGTGGGCAAGCAGCTGGAGCATATAAAGCTCGACCTTGTCGACGACACCTCGGGCAAGGTCATAAGCGCCATAGCCTTCAACATGGCCCAACACTTCGAGTACATCCACTCCGGCAAGCCATTCGACATCTGCTTTACCATAGAGGAGAACCGTCACCGCAACGCAGTATCGTCGCTGCAGCTGCAGGTAAAGCAGATTCACACCCGCAAGTGAGTTCGCCCGCGGACATACTCGGCCGCTACTGGGGCTACACTTCGTTCAGACCCCGACAGCTCGAGATTATAGAGTCGGTGATGTCGGGCCGCGACACTATTGGTCTGCTTCCTACCGGCGGCGGTAAAAGTATCACCTTTCAGGTGCCTGCCTTGCTTATGCCGGGTGTGACACTGGTGGTGACTCCGCTTATATCGCTGATGAAAGACCAGGTCGACAATCTTCGGCGGCGGGGCATTATGGCTGTATGTATCCACTCCGGACTCAGTCGCCCCGAGCAGCAGCTTGCCTTCGACCGCGCCCGTCTGGGCAAGACAAATCTGGTGTATGTGTCGCCCGAGCGCCTGCAGCGCAGCAGTTTCATAGGCGAGCTGCGCCAGTGGCAACTGTCGATGATAGTTGTCGACGAGGCCCACTGTATATCGCAGTGGGGCTATGATTTCCGGCCTAACTATCTTAAAATAGCCGACCTGCGCAAGGAATTCCCCGATGCCGTGATGCTGGCTCTGACAGCTTCGGCCACCCCCGAGGTGGTGCGCGACATCAGCGAAAAACTCCAAATGCGCTCGCCGGCCTTGTTTTCGCTCAGTTTCAGCCGCAACAACATCAGCTATCTGGTGCGCCGGGGCGAGCACAAGGAGGAAACCATGCTGAAGATTCTCAACAACACGCAGGGCAGCGCAATAGTATATGTACGCTCGCGCAAGCGCACGCGCGAACTGGCCGGAGTGCTTCAGGCCGCCGGCATCAGCGCCGACTATTACCATGCAGGTCTGCTGCCCGAAGACAAGAACGCGCGTCAGAACGACTGGAAAAGCGGTGCTACGCGTGTGATTGTGGCCACCAACGCCTTTGGCATGGGTATAGACAAGCCCGATGTCCGCACTGTGATTCATTACGATTTGCCGTCATCGCTTGAGGAATACTATCAGGAAGCAGGCCGCGCAGGCCGCGACGGTAAGGACTCATACGCGGTATTGCTGGTATCGGGGGCCGACAAGGCCCTGCTGGGGCGCCGTCTGGCCGATGCCTTTCCGCCAAAAGAAGACATAGTGAAAATCTATGACCGTATAGGCGTGTGGCTCGGAGTGGCCGTCGATGGCGGTTTTCAGCAGGTTTACGACTTCAATATCGAAAAATTCTGTGCCCTAAACCATTTTCAGCCGGCGCGTGTACACAGCGCCCTGGGCATACTTACTCTTGCCGGCTATCTGGAGTATGTCGACGACAACGCATCCATGGCGCGTGTGATGATACTCGCCGACAAGCGCGAATTTTACTCGCTCGAGCTCGACAGCGACACCGACGCAGTGTTTCAGTGCCTGTTGCGCAGTTATCCCGGCCTCTTTGCCGACTATGTGAACATTAGCGAGGAGCGCATGGCGCGCGACTGCGGTCTTGGCACCGAGCGGGTGTACGAGTCGCTGCTCACACTCAGCCGCATGCATGTGCTGCACTATGTGCCGCGGCGCCTCGAACCTTATATATGCTACACTCAGCGCCGGCAGCTGCCCCGCTACATATCGTTGCCGCTGGCAGTGTATGAGCACCGGCTTGAGCGGGCCCGGGCGCGCATGGAGAGTATCAAGGCATTCGCATTCGGCGACGGCGGTTGCCGTGTGCGCGACATGTTGCGCTACTTCGGCGAGAGCGATGCGGCCGAGTGCGGCCGTTGCGACTATTGCCGTGACGAATACAGGCGCTGGCACAGCCCTGAACCACTCAACGAAGAAGCCGTGTTGGCCGATGTACGTGCGGTGGTAGCTGCCTGTGGGCAGGGCGTGAGTCTGACGGCATTTGCCGAACGCTACCGCAGCCGCAGCGACGAGGCGGTGGAACTGTTGCGGCGGCTTGCCGATCGTGGCTGCGTGGAGTTGAGGGCCATGCGTATTTATATAACTGAAATTTAGATATTTTAAACCACGCAGAGCCACTTTTATATCAATTTCAAGATAGAAACGGGCCGGGGTAGTGTTATAGTAATAGATTATGAAAGTAATGTATCACAGCATCCCTCGTCCTTACTATCGAGTAGTGATACTGGATAATGAGGCTCTCATAAATAAATAGTTGAAACGTGGAAAGAGGATGCTGCCTATGATGGTGGCATTCTCTTTTTATATTGTTATAAAAAAGCTCATTAAGTATATTTAAAGAATGTTAAATATTGGTTTTGTTTTTAAGATCTTTTGGTCGGTTCGTCAAGAATTACTAAATTTGTGGTGTCTAAACAAAGATAAAAGTAGACCTGGATATCCAAATAAAGATAGTAGCATATTGTTTTTTGGTTTCATCCCTTGATTTATCTGAATTGTAATTATGAAATTTCACATCCCGGATACTAATGCTTTTTCTGTACGGAGCAAGCAGTCCGCGCAGAAAAACCCAATAAAATCCCCCCCCCCATGGTGAGGGTAAGTGTCTGTGTTTGAATACTTTGCGGATTGTTGTCTGCGAAGGTTTTCCATGGGTGCGCCCTGTCATTTCCTTTATTCCGCATTGAAACCTGATATATCCGTAAAGCCCACAGTTGTCGCCTGCGGTGATAAACCAATCGAAAACCAACTATAAATCAATCGAAGAATATTGTGATATACCGTCATTTTAGGCGCTTATTGTATGTATTCAATTAAATAAATACTATAACTGATGAAGATAAGACTGTTGACTGCAGTGTTGGCCATATTGTGCTCAACTGCTGTATTCGGTCAGAAAGCGGCATTGAAGACCAATCTGCTTTACGATGCCGGACTGACGCTCAATGGCGGAATTGAGTTTCGGATGGCTCCCAAATGGACCTTCGACCTCAGTGCCAACCTGAACGCCTGGACCATCGACAACCGCCGCTGGAAGCACTGGCTGGTTCAGCCCGAAGCCCGCTACTGGCTCTGTCAGGCGTGGTCGGGCCACTTCTTTGGTGCGCATCTGCTCGGAGGCCAGTACAACTGGGGACACCTGAATCTGCCGTTTAAATTTCTGGGTACGGATTTCAATAAACTCAAAGATTACCGTTACCAGGGCTGGATGGGCGGCGCAGGTATCGCATACGGCTATTCGTGGATTATCAACCGCCACTGGAACATCGAGGCCGAAATAGGTCTGGGCTGGGTGTACACACGCAGCGATGTGTTTGAGTGTCGCGACTGCGGACAGAAAGTGCAGACCGGCTACAGTCACAATTATGTAGGTCCCACCAAGGCGGCCATCAACCTGATATACGAATTTTGATATGAAAGCGCTTAAAACCATATTCGTTTCCGTCGCCATTGCTGCAGTGGCTCCGGCAATCGTGGCCAAGGATGCCGCGACTCTCAAGCTAAGCGATATCGAAATCGCCCGTTACGACGATGGCAAGCGTATGAAGATTAGTCTTGACATCAATCCTGCCGATGTGAACCCGGGCCGCGACCGCGAAGTGATATTCACCCCTGTGCTCCGTGCCGAATGCAGCGCCGACTCGCTCGAGCTGTCGCCGGTGTACATAGCAGGGCGCAACCGCTACTACCACCACCTGCGCAACAACGATTTGCCTCAGGGCACACGTGTGTGGTCGGCTGCCGATAAAGGCATCATCGAATACCGTACCGACATCGACTTTATGCCGTGGATGCAGAACTGCACCATCGACATGCGTCAGAGTCTGAGCTACTGCTGCGACCCCATGCAGCCGGCTCCCGAAACTCCGCTGGCTCGCCTGGACTATACCGAGCCTGTGTACGACCCGCAGTTTGAATATGTGGCCCTGACAGGCGACGAATCAATCGAACGCAGCGCCGAGGGCAGCGCATTCATCGACTTTATTGTCAACCGTACCGAGATTCGCGAGCACTACCGCGGCAACCGTGCCGAACTGGCCAAGATTATCAGCAGTATCGACTTTGTGAAGAACGACCCCGACGCCATTATCACCGGCATCACCATCAAGGGTTACGCCTCGCCCGAAGGCTCGTACAGCAACAACGTGCGCCTGGCGGTAGGCCGTACCGAGGCTCTGAAGGTGTATGTGCGCGACTATTACCACTTCGACCCGGCTATAATGTCGACCGACTACGAGCCTGAAGACTGGGAAGGTCTGCGCCGCCGACTGCTTGACCTCGACATTCCGCACCGCGACGAAATACTGTCGATTGTTGACTCAGACCTTGAGCCCGACCCCAAGAACTCCGAGATTCAGCGCCGCTATCCCAAGGAATACAAATTCCTGCTCGACAGCATCTATCCGGCTCTGCGTCATAGTGATTACACGGTTAAATACAAAATCCGCACCTATGTGGATATCGAAGAACTCAAGCAGGTGTACGCCGCCAATCCGGCCAATCTGCGTCCGGTCGACTTCCAGCGCATAGCATCGACCCTTACACCCGGCAGCACCGAGTATGAGGCAGTGTTCCTTAAAGCGGCTGAAGTGCATCCCACCGACCGTCAGGCTGCTATCAACGCCGCCAACATATATATGAAGCACGGCAAGCTCGACGAGGCCCAGAACATGCTCGACAACGCCGGCAACAGTGCCGAGGCCACTTACAGCCGAGCCACTCTTGCTGCTATGGCCGGCGACCTGCAGCGCGCACGCAACCTCTTTGACCGCGCCGCCGCCGACGGCATGGAAAAAGCTGTGGCCCAGCGCGATACAATCGACGCCTTTGTCGGACGACAGACAGTTCAGTATCTGATTAAACCAACTAAATAATATAATAAGAGAGATTAAAATAAAGAATAACAATCCAATCAATCATTTATTAATAAACTTTTATGAACAAGACAACTAAATTTTTTGCTGCATTTGCTTCAGTAGCTCTGATGAGTGCTTGCTCCAGCGAAGAGCCCTTTGTCGATGGCGGTGCAGAAGACGGTGCCGGCAATGGTCAGAAAGCCTATCTCGCTGTTACAATCAACTCTACCGGCGATATGGGTATGGGCCGCAGCACAGATTATGAAAAACCCCTGTATGAAGATGGTGCTGAATTCGAGCACAAAGTAGACTGCGCAAGCTTCTTCTTCTTTGATGAAGAAGGCAACTGGGTAACAAGTGTAGAACCTAACTACGCTCCCTCTTTTGGCGAGGACGACCCTGTCAACGACAATATCGAGTATATGTCGACCAAGAATATCCTCGTTCTCGAAGGACTCAAGGGCAACAAATATCCCACCTATATGCTCACAGTGCTGAACATGGAGGATTTCACAGCCGAGTCCACTCTCGCTGCTACCACTCAGAAACTGTCGGTTTATGCTGATAACTTCAAGAAGGAGAACGGAAAGAACGTTCAGAACTTTGTGATGTCTACTTCGGCTTATTTCGGAGAAAACGCTAACCACGACAACAAGTACTACAACGTAACCAAGCTTAACGAAAGCAACTTCAAGCTCACCGCCGACGAAGCTCAGAACAACAGCCCTGTCGACGTGTATGTAGAGCGTCTGGCTGCCAAGGTACAGCTGACTGTTAATGCTCCTACTGAAGAAATCAACGGCAAGGAATTTTATGTAATTGAGCAGACTATCGCAGGCGGCGACAACAGCAACGGCACCTCCGGCGACGGTTTAGCAAATACTAAGGTTTACCTCGAAGTTATCGGCTGGGGTCTGAACTCTACCGCTATCGACTCTTATGTAGGCAAGCAGCTGAAAGCCGACTGGGCCACCACCAATCCTTTCACCTCCTGGCAGAGCGTTGACCGCTACCGCAGCTTCTGGGCATATTCCAGAGCTTATGAAGGCGGTGCAAACCTCGATAACTATCTCAGCTATACCAACATTCCTGCGCTGACTACTCCCGCTTCGCTTGACTATGCCGAGTACTGCTACGAGAACACCAACGCTCCCGAGAACATCTATCAGCAGAACAATGCCGGCCAGAAGCTGGTTGTTAACTCCAAGGTTACTCACGTGGTTCTCCGCACCAAGCTTTACAACGCCAACGGCGAAGTTCAGAACATAGTTGAATACCGTGGTGTACCTTATCTCGAAGATACCTTCAAGGCATACCTTCTGAACAGCTTAAAGAACAGCACCAAGGGTCTGAACTACTACTACCTTGCCGATAGCAAGACCGAGGGCGATGCAACTGTAACCGATTACACTCAGGTTGATGTTAAAGACATCGCATTCGTAGGCAAAGAAGGATACGAAAAGGTTGACATTGTACTTGCCGACGCTGCAAAGGCTCTCTACAAGAAAACCGTAAACGAGGAGGGTGAGGTAAAATTCGTGAAACTCGAAGGTGCTGACAACGACCTGGCCGCTCGCCTGACCGCTTTCCAGGGTGATACCCCCCTCATCTGGCACAACCAGGGTACCAACCTCTACTTCATTCCTGTTGAGCACAACGCAACTGCTGCCAACAAGGACAAGGAAGGCTACTACGGTGTAGTTCGTAACCACTGGTACAAAATCTCGGTTAACAAGTTCAGCAAGCTTGGCCACGGTGCTTACGATCCCGATGACGCTACCATCATTATCAAGCCTGACACCCCCGAAGATCCTCTGTACTACGTAGGCGCCAAAATCAACATCCTCAACTGGCGCATCATCAGTCAGAACGTTGAACTGTAATTTCTGAAATACGCACACACTTTAATCCTCTTAATCGATAACAACGATAGAGCCGGACCCCGGGTCCGGGGTCCGGCTCTTCACTTTCCTTTCACTCTCTCTCGCATTTCATACACCTTCTCCTCGACAACCCTACACCGAAAGCCCCTCAGACTGGGTTTTCCTCCTGTTTCGACAACAAAGAGCCGGCACATGTCCGGTCACAACATATATTTAATCAACGTAAATCAAGCAAACGTCACTATACAATGGAACTAATCAAATGTGGAATAATCGCTAAATTCTGTGCGGCTATGGCAATGATTGCCGGTCTTTCATCGTGCAACGGCATGATATATGACGAGCAAGGAGATTGCGATCCGTACTACAAGGTAAAGTTCGTCTATGATACCAACCTGAAATTTACCGATGCCTTCCCAGCCGAGGTTTCGGCCGTGACCCTTTATCTGCTCGACCCCGAAACCGACCGTGTGGTGTGGCAGAAAACCGAGTCGGGCGAGGCGCTTGCACAGGAAGGCTATATGATGGACGTCGACGTGGAGCCGGGCAACTACACATTGCTGGCCTGGTGCGGCGAGGGACATCAGACTTCGTTCAAGGTCAGCGACGCCACAGTAGGCAAGAACCTGCAGTGCCGCCTCGACGACCGTCAGCCGGCAAGCGGCATGCTCACCGGCGGCTCGCATGTGCGCAACGAACTCAAACGTCTGTTCCACGGCATGTCGGCCGATGTGGAGTTTGAGAACGAGCAGGGCGTACACATCAAGACAGTGCGTCTGATAAAGGACACCAACGACCTGCACATAGTGCTGCAGCACCTCTCGGGCAACTCGCTCAACCACGAGGACTTTACATTTACCATCAGCGGCGACAACGGCAAGATGGACTACGACAACACTCTGCTGCCTGACGAACCGCTCACATATTTCGCCCACTCGAGCTACTCCGGTCTGGCCGGTGTCGACGTTCCGGACTACACAACCCCTGAAACCGGAAAAGACGGCTCGCGCTATGTAACCCAGGTAGCCGCTGCGGTGGCTCACATCAGCACTTCACGTCTGACCAAGGGAGGCGACCTCAAGGTGAACATCTATAACAAGGAGGGCGAACAAATAGTATCGGTGCCGCTGATTGACTATGCCCTGCTGGTGCGCAGCCACTACAAGCGCCCCGACGGCACTCCCCTTACCGACCAGGAGTATCTCGACTATCAGGACGACTACTCTATGGTATTCTTCCTCGACGATCAGGGACGCTGGATGGATTCGTACATATACATCAACAGCTGGCGTGTAATTCTTCAGAACGTAGATATGTAATTATGCAGAAGACACACAATATATTATACCGGACCATGCAGCCTGCGGCGCTGCTGGCTTCGCTAATGTTCGTGCTGCTGTTGGCAGCATGCGACAATGGCGATGTACCCGGCGGCGGACAGTCGGACGGTGGATACAGTGCCGGTTTCTACATCACTACCGGCAACCAGACCGTAAGTCGAGCTCCGTCGCCCGGCGAATATGAGCCAGGCTCGGCCATAGAAAACCTTATCGACATCGAACGCGGCGATTTCAAGGTACTGCTGTTCGACCGCAACGACCTTTATCTGGGTTCGCTCAATCATACAATGATAAAGCTAGTGTCGACCGACGGCTCTAACAAGACATACCGTGTCGACGGCACTCTCCCCCCGGAGATTATCGACGGAGCCGACCAGCTCAAACTTATGGTGCTGGCCAACTGGCGAGGCAACTATCCCGAGCTGACCCAAGGCCAGAGCCGTATAACCGATGTGGCCGACGCATCGCAGCGCGCATTCCGCTTTAGCGCCAATAGCGCCGACAACAGCGGCGATGACCATATAGCCCTTGGCCCCGATGTGGCAGGCAGCCGGCTGATACCCATGTACGGTGTTACAAATCTGCTCACCGGCCTGAGCTACTCCGGCGGCTGGTGTACCGAGCTGGGCACACTGCACATGCTGCGCGCTTTCGCAAAAATTCGCGTGCGTGCCGGCGAAGAAAGCTTCGACCTTGAATCGGTAAAGCTCATCGGAGCAAATACCGCGCTGTACCAGGGCCCCCGGAGCGTAAAGCAGCAGGACGACTATATGGGCAACGCCTATCATCTCGACTATTATAAAACTCCATCGGTTCCTGCGGGCACTACCCGACAGCAGTCGGTAGATTTCTACCGCGACGAAGCCAATGGCGACTGGATACTCTATGTGCCCGAATTTGTAAATATCGAAGGCGGCAATGCGCAGAAGCCTCTTGCCGAGGCAGTCCGTAGCCGTATCGAAGTCAGGTTCAAAAACTCACCCGGCTCGTTCTATGTCGACTTCAAGTATTACAACACACCTCCGGCCTATGCTGTAGGAGCCAAGACCGGCGATCACTTCGACATACTGCGCAACAACGTCTACGACTATACTCTCAACCGCCTCGAAGGAGAAGCCGACCTGAAAGTGGAAGTCGACGTGATTCCTTATGGCGAGGTTGTACTGCAGCCCGAATACGGCCTGACACGCGACGAGGAAACCGGATGGATTATCATCGACAAGTTCGACCAGCGCTATTATTATGCCGACAAGGACTATCAGTACTACAACAAGGACAAAGAGCCGATTGCCACTCGTGTGGAGTTTAACGACGACAAATCGCTCTTTTATATCTACTGGCCCAAGAACAGCGAGCTGATGTATGTGTTCGACCGTGTGAATCAGAAGTACTACACCGACAAAGAGTGCAGCACCGAGCTGACCTCGCCCATGCAGCTGCGCAGATTTTTTGTGGAATTTACCGACGTGGACCCGGTAAAAAAAGAGGTGCATACATATTTTATACTACGCACTGACCAGTACGGCAAGGTGATGTATCTGTGGGATGTCGACGACAATGCTTGCAAAGACGAGAACCTGCTGCTGCATTCACCTGTAATCAATCACGGTTATCAGTTGTACGACGGAGAAGACCTGGGAATTGCCAATCTGCTTGTAATAAAGATGGATTGCAAAGGTGTTGACCGCTTCTTCTATGACTGGGTCAACGACAAGTACTACCGCAATGATATGGGCGAAGACCAAAAGATAAATCTTGTAGAGTGTGAGGCATTTCCCCCAAAAAACTGATTTACTATGTTCAGATATTTTCATAACATATTATTAATAGCGGCATTGCTGTTCGGGCTTGCATCGTGCGAACTCGATCCGCTCGATGTGCCCGGCGACATACCCGAGGGCTACGGCCGCGTGGCTGTAGAGATGCGTTTCACTCCTATGGAAGTGGCAAATCTTAATGCCGGCAGCCGCAGCGACGGCATGGTGTTCGATGGCGAGGACGGTGCCGGCAACGACTATACCACCGCTCCGGACGGAAACTCCATGAATCCGATACACTCGCTGGTGCTTCTGGTGTACAACACCGATAATGAACTGATGCGCGACCTTTCGGTGGCGGTAGATCTCGGCAAGTACAAGCCAGAGCTTGAAGATCGTCTGCCCGACAACGCCACCAACGGAGCCGGGGTACAGGAGCAGACATACTGCGTGAAGTCCGACATGACCCTGCCTTACGGCAATTACAAAATTTTTGCCGTGGCAAATGTCGACGGCCTTTCGCCGCAGTCCGCAGGCATAGAAACCATCGACAAACTGCGCTCCATTAAATTGCAGTGGAACAGTACCGTGGCGCTTAAATGCCCCATGTTCGGATATTTCACCAACGAGCGTGCCGATACACGCGGCATGAACCTTGAGGGCGAGAGTGTGGTGCAGGTGCGCCCCGAAACCATCTCGCTTCATTCGTGGATACGGCGTGCCGCCTCGAAACTGACTATAGACTTCGACGGCAGCAACCTGCGCGAGAATGTTACCGTATACATAAAAGACGCCAGGGTGTACGATGTGGCCGACGGCTGCTATCTTGGCCTTTACAGCGCTGCAGGCACTCCAGAGGCCGGCAGCACAATCAATGGCGGTTTCGGCATTACTCAGTCGGACTACCGTATAGTATACGGAGCCGGCACAGCCGATGACGACAACTACGAGAACTGGCCGTCGGTGGTGCGCGACAGCAAGCTCACATCGTACAAGCGCAACGGCAAAGAAGTGAATTTCCACGACGAAACCGCTTTCTGCCTGCCTTTCTTCGAAAACATGCAGGGAACCGGAGCAATGAAGTATCAGGACTCGGATTTCGACGGCAATGTTGACCATCCCGATGCAGGCGATTTTGAAACAGATGCCGACGGCAATCCTGTACTCGATCAGAACGGTTCGATAAAGTGGCTCCACGATGCCGCCAAAGACAGCAAGCCCAATGGCACATACGTGGAGGTTACCGGATATTACGAGTCGCGCAACAACGACTATGTAAGCTCCGGACCCATCAAGTTCCGTTTCATGCTTGGCAAGGACGTGAAAAACAACTACGACTGCGAGCGCAACCACCACTACAAGCTCACTCTCAGCTTTAAAGGCAACGGCAACGATGCCGACTGGCATATAGAGTACGACGAAACTCCGGGCATTCATCTGCCCAACCCTCTGTACATCTCATATCTGTACAACCACAGCATGATTATGCCGATGCGTATCAACACCGGCGGCAAGAAAATCAAGTCGATCAATATAGATATTTCTTCGAATAACTGGGCTCCGGAATTTGCCACTCCGTGGGATGGGCAAGACCACGCAACACGTCTGGATTACAACCATACAGCCGACAAAAATGGTGAGTACGGAAAAAAATATCCGTATAATGGATTCTTGTCGCTGATTCGTACAAGCCAGACTGTCGTGACAGAGGATAATAAGGCACACTATGAAAAGGAACTCACGGACGAAGAAGGATTTGTGATAAGCCGCGGCCACAGATTATATAGCCCGGAACCCGGTGAACACGGTACAGAGGAACTTGGTAAATATACAATCCGGGGAAGCGGTAATGTGATAGAAATGCAGATACCGTTGTACACCCGAGCCAAGCAGCTTGTGTCTACCTCGGCGTATACCGGCAACAATCCTTATGTGGGATATCCCCGCAAAGCTGTGCTGTCAATATCTATTACGTTGTCCGACGATACCAAGCTGCCTGTCGCAAGCACGGAAGTATATCAGGTCCGCCGAATTGTCAACCCCAAGGGCGTATACCGCAATTATAATAACAATACACCCTTCCATGTGGTTATGAAGCAGCTCGATCGTGAAAATGCCACAGAATTCACGAATGTGGAATCTCAGGGTCCCTGGCGGGCATACATAGTGGCCGGTGACAGTAATTTTATAAAACTCGACGGCCAGGACCAGGTTGAGGGTACTACCAGAACGGCTATCGATTTCAATATTCAATTCCAAGGAACAATAAGTGAGGGAGAGAAAGATACCAAATCGCGCTTTGCAATAGTCCGGGTAGAATATCACAACTACAGCTGCGTGCATCTGATTTTTGTGCGTCAGGGGCATGCGCCTGTACGCCTGTATTCCGGAAGCCCGGCATGGCATACATTTAACATGTACACCAAAGATCACGAGGTTGATCAGGTGGTTGATGAAGGCTCGCTTTTCCGTTTCTGCCGCTGGGACTATCCTATCGATGCAAGCTGCAATAAATATACTCATAAGAATTATTGGGTAAATGTTGGGCCCGCTGACTTTTCTGCTGATAAACAGCGAACTTCATTTACCCTGGCAACAACCAAGCAGAACGTGTCGTGGGCTACAATAGGTAGTGAAAAATGCAGTCAGCCCCCGTCGACTCTCTACAATAATAATTTTGCCGACCCGACTGTAAATGGCAAAGTTTGCACTGTGGCGACTGTCGATGACTTCATGAATTTGAAGAAAGCTACCGAGCAAGGTTATGGTGTACTCTATGGCGACGGAGCTACCGAGGTTCAGAGCGACCTGAACAAGGCATACGGATATCAGCGTGATGTTAATGGAGTTGCAGACGCTAAATATGGTATGCGCGGTTGCTTTGCTTACGTTGCCAAGGAAGGTGATCCACTCCGTGGCTATCATGTTTTCTTCCCTATCGGAGCATCGGGCTACGGGCATCGTAAGCATAGCACACGTGGACTTGGAACCGAACCAGTTGATGGAACGCTGAGGTACGCATGTGGACGTACATCGCAAAATACATCAGAGGCGATGCCTCTGTTCTACGACTTGTATATGCGTCCCGGCGCTATTTACTGGGCAAAGCAGATAGGTACAGCCGTTAATGCTAATACTGGCAAATTAGAGCCGTCGGTCGCTCTGGATATCAATTATTTTACTTTTGACTTCAATTATCTGCCGCCTACCAATATATTCCAAAAGGAAGTTTCGAATGGCAATGATTTTCAAAATTCCGATGCTTGCTTTATACGCTGCGTAGACCGTTAGAGATGAATTTGAAAAAAATAATCTTCATATTAATAGGCCTGGCCGGTTCGCTTGCCCTTTGCGGGCGCGAACTGGCTTTGCCATCTATACCTTCCGAGTTGCGTACGGCGCCGCTGAGGGCTGCATGGCTGCTCGAGCACTTCTGGGACAATATGGATTTCAGCGACTCCGCAGCCGTGGCCGACCGCGAGTTTATGGGCAGGAATTTCGCCGATTTCATGTCGGTGATGCCCGTGGCCGACAGCTGTGCGCGCCGTCGGGCGGTAGAGGTAATGGTGCGCCGGGCCGCCGTGAGCCGCTTCGCCGCCAACGAGCTGTCGCTGCTCACCGAAGGCTATCTGCTCGATCGCCGTTCGCCTGTAGCCGACGACGAGGTGTACCTGCTATTTGCCGACGCCATGCTGGCTGCCGACTATCCGCGTCGCGAAGCAATTGAGTTTATGCGCCGCATGACCGCGCAGTGCCGCCCGGGTACAGAGGCTCCGGATTTTGAATTCACTGCCCGCGATGGCCGCCATGGGCGTATGAGCGATTACCGCGGCCGGCAGGTGTTGCTGCTCTTTTACAGTCCCGACTGCAACGAATGTCGGGCAGAGATTGCGCAGCTGAAAGCCGACACGACTTTGACTGCAGCCATAGCGTCGGGGCAGACAGTGGTGCTGGCCGTGTACGGCGGCTCGGACGAGCGGATATGGCGAGCCGGTCAGATTCTGCCCGACGAGTGGATTGACGCTATATCGCCCGACATCGACGAGCTATATCCAGTCGACGGCCTCCCGTGCCGGTTCCGCATCAGTGCCCAAGGCATATTGGAGTAAGCCCGCCTCGCGCAGCGAACGCAAACGGCTCACAGAGAAAATTCAGAAGTACTGTTTGTACTTTTCCCCCGTTATCCCCCACGGGCAGGTACGGACAGCGGGCGCAAAAATATCTATGGTCGATATGTAATTTTTACCTTTTTTATGCGTCATATTAAGGTAAACAATATTATAATATGGATTCTATAATCAAAGCAGAACACATTACTAAGGCTTTTACCAATCACACCGCTCTCGACGATGTATCGCTCGAGGTGCCGCGCGGAAAAGTCTACGGACTGCTTGGCCCTAACGGCGCCGGCAAGACAACTCTGATTCGCATAATCAATCATATCACCGCCCCCGACAGCGGTACAGTATTCTTCAACGGTAATCAGCTCACCGCCGCCGACGTGGTGAATATAGGCTATCTGCCCGAAGAACGCGGTCTGTACAAGAAAATGAAGGTGGGCGAACAGGCCCTGTTCTTCGCCCGCCTCAAGGGGATGAGCAAGCACGATGCCGAGCAGGCACTTCGCCAATGGTTCGAACGTCTGGAGATTTCCGACTGGTGGGACAAGAAAGTGGAAGAACTGTCGAAAGGTATGGCCCAGAAGGTACAGTTCATAGTCACGGTGCTGCATAAACCCGAACTGCTGATATTCGACGAGCCATTCTCGGGCTTCGACCCCATAAACGCCAATGTACTCAAACGCGAAATTCTGAAACTGCGCGACGAAGGCGCCACGGTGATATTCTCCACCCACAATATGTCGAGTGTCGAAGAACTGTGCGACTCCATAACCCTTATCAACAAGAGTCACGACATACTCAGCGGCAGCGTGGCCGAGCTGCGTCGCCGTTTCAGCGACAACAGTATGGAGATGCGCTTCCGCGGCGACTATGCCTCGTTGCAGGCTGCCCTCGGCTCGGAGGTGGCCTCGGTGGAGGCTCTGCCTCCCGACCGCGACGGAAACCTCGGCGCCAAACTGCGCCTGAACACCTCCGACGATATGCGCCGTGTGATTTCGCTGGCCAACAGTGCGATAGAACTGCGCGGGTTCAACGAACTCCTGCCGTCGATGGACGACATATTTATCAAAACCGTAGAAGCATCTAACACCAAGCAGCAATGAATTCACCGCTCTCAATTATAGTATCGCGCGAATATCTCGAGCGCGTAAAGCGAAAAAGCTTTATAATCACCACTATACTTATGCCCCTGTTTATGCTGGGCCTGATGGTGGTGCCGGCTCTGATAGCCATGGTATCAACCCCCGACAAACAGCGCATAGCCGTAATCGATAACAGTGGACTGCTGGCCGCGCGCCTGCAGAACAGCAGCGAGGTGAGCTTTACAGTAGTCGATTCAGACCTCGACGCCGCCAAGGCCGACGAACAATACTACGGCGTGCTCGAAATAGGGCGCGACGTGGTCGACAATCCGTCGGACGTGCGGCTCTACACCCACGGCCCCGCCTCGATGATGGTAGAGCAGTTTATCAGCGGACAGCTTGAGTCCGGCATAGAGTCGATACGCCTCGGCCGCTACAACATCGACAATCTGGAGCAGATACTCAACAGTGTGCATGCCAAAGTGGCACTCAGCACCATGCGCATCGACAAGGCCGACGAAGAAACCTCGTCGGGTCTGAGCTACGGCATGGGCCTTGCGATGGCATTCATACTCTACATGATAATTCTGATGTACGGACAGATGGTAATGACCTCGATTATAGAGGAAAAGAACAACCGTGTACTCGAGATAGTGGTTTCGTCGGTGAAGCCGTCGGTACTTATGGCCGGCAAAATTATCGGCGTAGGCCTTGTGGCGCTGACACAGATACTAATCTGGGCCGCGATAGTGCTGTCGTTTACCGTATGGGCAATGCCGGCAATAATAGGCTCATTGTCCGGCATAGACTCCGACTTTGCCGGAGTGCTGTCGCAGCTTGGCGATGCCGGCTATGTGGCAATGCTGTTCGTGTATATGATACTGTTTGTGGTGGGCGGCTATCTGTTTTATTCATCAATATATGCGGCCATTGGTTCGGCTGTCGACAACATACAGGATGCCAGCCAGCTGCAGATGGTGGCCGTGCTGCCCATAATCATAGGCTTTGTGCTGGCGCCGTCGGTAATCAACAACCCGTCGTCGGGGGCGGCCTTCTGGGGCTCGATTGTGCCCTTTACCTCTCCCATGGTGATGATGGCCCGCATACCTTTCGGCATACCGCTGTGGGAGATACTGGTGTCGCTGGTGCTGCTATATGCCTCGTCGGTGGCCCTGATATGGCTTGCCGCCAAAATCTACCGCGTAGGCATATTCATGTACGGCAAGAAACCCACCTTCGGCGAACTCCTTCGCTGGGCCCGCTATAAGTAAGCCGCGGGAGTGGAGGCATTCATGCCTCCACTCTCCGAATGCTGTTAAAAATAATAAAAACGTAAAAAAAGAGTCTTGAAAATCGTTTAAACCTGCGGACGCACTTTCGTGTATCGAAAAAAAATCGTAACTTTGCACGCTTAATCCGGATATAAGAGATATGAGACAACTAAAGATTACAAAATCAATTACAAACCGTGAGAGCGCTTCGCTCGACAAATATCTGCAGGAAATCGGCCGCGAAGAGCTGATTTCGGTAGAAGAGGAAGTAGAGCTGGCACAACGTATCAAGCAGGATGACCAGGAAGCGCTCGAAAAACTCACAAGGGCAAATCTGCGCTTCGTAGTGTCGGTGGCCAAGCAGTACCAGAACCAGGGTCTTGCGCTTCCCGACCTTATCAACGAAGGAAATCTTGGTCTGATAAAGGCCGCCCGTAAATTTGATGAAACACGCGGTTTCAAATTTATCTCATACGCCGTATGGTGGATTCGCCAGTCGATTCTGCAGGCTCTGGCCGAGCAGTCGCGTATTGTGCGTCTGCCGCTTAACCAGGTTGGCTCGCTGAACAAGATCGGCAAGGCTCTGTCGAAATTCGAGCAGGAAAACGAACGCCGCCCGTCGGCCGAGGAACTTGCCGAATCGCTGGGTGTGCCTGAAGACAAAATCGCCGACACCCTGAAAGTTTCGGGTCGCCACATATCGGTGGACGCGCCTTTTGTGGAAGGTGAGGACAACAGTCTGCTCGACGTGCTTACCAACGACGATTCGCCCATGGCCGACGCCACTCTCAACCAGGAGTCGCTCTCCAACGAAGTTGAACGTGCCCTGCGCCAGCTGCACGAGCGCGAACGCGAGATTCTGAAGATGTTCTTCGGCATCGGTTGCCAGGAAATGACTCTGGAGGAAATCGGCGCCAAGTTCGACCTCACCCGCGAACGTGTGCGTCAGATTAAAGAGAAAGCCATCCGCCGTCTGAAAGGTCAGCGCAGCCGTCTGCTCAAGAGCTATCTCGGCTCGTAATCAGCCACACATACGGATAAAAAAATTGATAGCGCCCCTGATTGTGAATCAGGAGCGCTAATTTAGTTCGCCCGACATGGGCATAATCTAACGGGTGGAAGTCCCGAGCGCGCCCCGATAGCGGGAAGCGCATAGTCCGAGGCAACGGTGTCTGCCGTGAGGAGAATCGGAAGGAAGCTAAGGACAAAAGTCTGGCTCCACG
>CAJTRC010000030.1 GCA_910578365.1 uncultured Muribaculaceae bacterium | reverse complement strand
CTTTTCTATTAATGAATGAAAAGTGGGTTATTAAGAGCCTGCTCCGAGTTTTGCCCGACACAGTTTTGAGAGTTGCTTTCGAGTATATTTTCTGTTGTTGTGAGCAGCAGCATGACGGAGACTATGTGACGAATAAAAACAGGTCGGTAAAGCCTCGTTTCACATACATATCTATAGCTTTGGAAAACAAAGGCACTGTTTCAAGATACAATTGCCTATATCCTGCTTTCTGTGCCAGCTTTATCACGTAGTCCAGAATATATGCGCCGATGCCGTGATTCCTTGCAATTGGCAGTATGTAAAATTTTACAATCTCAGCACATCCATCAGGTAACCCATTAGTTGGATAGAACCCACAACCGCCAACAGCCATGCCATTATAATCTATTACCCAATATTGTGCATTTACACCTTGAAAACATTGAAAAACACAATCAGTAGTCGGATCATCATAAACACTATTGGTCTGAGATGCTTTGTGTTCATCAATGACAGCACGAATATAGTTCGCGATGTTTCTGTTATCAGATTCTTTCATGGGTCTGATTGTAAACCCATCAATGTTATGATTAGTCATATTTTCAGTTTGTCTAATGCTTGCTTTATATCATATATCAGATCGTCAACATCTTCAATTCCAACCGATAGACGCATCAGATCGGGAGCCACACCGGTAGCCAACAATTGTTCGTCACTCAACTGTCGATGTGTGTGACTTGCAGGATGAAGAATGGAACTTCTGGCGTCAGCAACGTGAGTAACAATTGCTATCAATTGCAGACTATCCATAAAATCAACAGATGTTTGACGAGAACCTTTTAGCCCGAAAGTTAAAACTCCGCACGTCCCGTCAGGCATATATTTCTTCACGAGACCATAGTTTGGATTGTCTGGTAACTGTGGGTAATTTACCCATGCCACTTCAGGACGCGATTGAAGAAATTTTGCTATCTTCAACGCATTATCGCAATGACGAGGCATTCGGAGATGCAATGTTTCAAGTCCGATATTCAATAAAAACGCATTTTGAGGAGCTTGAGCTGCACCCAAATCTCTCATAGACTGCATTGTCGTTTTGGCAACATAGGCTTTTTGACCGTAATGTCGGGTAAATACCAGTCCATGATATGATTCGTCGGGCTGAGTCAATCCGGGATATTTATCAGGATACTCATCCCAGATAAAATTTCCACTGTCAACTATTGCTCCGCCAAGGCAGACAGCATGGCCATCCATATATTTAGTTGTAGAATGAACAACTATATCCGCACCCCAGTCTATTACCAGGGCGCAGTCTATATCTTCCAATTCCTTAAATCCGAAATCGAAACCGGCAAGGTTGCATAAAAAGAATATTAATCAAATTAGCATATAAAATGAGCACGAATTTCTTCACAAACGAAAAAGATCATACTCTTCTTGAGAAGATAGAGGGTGTTTTCAAATATAAGCAAGTACATTTCTTTGATGCACTTGTAGGATATTTTCGCGCTTCAGGTTATTTTAAAATACATAAGTTTATTCAGCAAACGCCGCATATTCGAATATTGGCAGGAATTAATGTAGATAAACTAACCTATCAAGCTAATCAGCAAGGTCTGTTGTTTAATCCGAATGCAGAACAGTCTCAGGAAGAATTTTTTAATGAGATAAAAAAATTATTGCTGTCCGATAAAACTTGAAGATGGCAAAAAGGCATGGCTCGAACGCTGATTTTATGGCGTTCGAGTCTTTTCTTTCATTTTACAAGCCCCCCTCAATCAAAAAGCGTTGGTAACGGTGGTGCGCCAGACGCCTCAGAAAGGATGAAATCGAGGTTTTTCAACCTCGATTTTTTTTGTATATATAGCCGGTCCGGCCGATTGTTTGGCGCATAGTAATAATCATTGAGAATTGTATGGGCGTGATTCTTGAAAGTCTTGATGACATAGCGGAAGTTGTTGCCCGACGCCATTACCTTTTCAAACCATTTATATAACGAATTTCGTTAGTACGGATATTCTGATTCGTGCGCTGTGGCATAGTTTGGTAAAGCACTGAAAAGAATGGCCGAAAAATTTTTTTCAAAAAATACAGAAAAAAAGTGTGAAAATTATTTGCAAGTTAAAAAAACAGTCATATCTTTGCACATATTGTTTCTCAAACAAGCAAAATTCAGTCGTATTGCAAACCAATACCAATCTCATAAAGAAATTATCTAAGCTCGTAGCCATGCTTGTATCAGCGTCCATCCATAAATAACTATTATATGAAAAGACTGCTACCCTACTCATTAGCTCTTTTAGGCGTCTGCCTTGCGGCAGGAAGCGCAGCAGCAGCACCACAGCAGAGAATCGACATCTCTGACGACGAACCATCCGCAATCTATGCTGTGCGCGGCGACTACTCTAAAGGCATCTACACCCTGTCGACAGCAAACAGCCAGACCACCAAAATCAGCGGAAGTTCATACATTCAATACTCATTCAACGGCTCCGGCGGTACTTTCGTATCGAAAGAAAAACTCTATGGTACCACCTACAGCTACTCGGTATACGCCGTTAAAGCCTCTGCCGAAGGCAACGGCGATGGTCCCTGGACTCACTCGTATTATAATTACCGCGACCAATCGAACCAAGACTATCCCGCCACCTTGATAGCCAAGGATATGACCTACTCGTTTGCCGACGAAAAAATTTACGGTATATTCCGAGCCAATACCAACGAGGAATACACCTGGTGTCTGGGCATATACGACGGTGAGGCCGTAAGCGTGACCAAAATTGCCGATTTCCCTATGTTCACCTACATCAACGCTATCGCAGCGGACTCTAAAGGCGAACTCTACGGCGTGAACGCACAGAGCGGAATCCTCGTAAAAATCAACAAGCAGACAGGCGAACTCACCGAAGTAGGCTCTCTGGGAATACAAATGAACGGCAACAATCAGTCGGCCGTAATAGACCCCGCCACAGACAAGATGTACTGGCTGGCAAGTCCCTCGGTTTACAACACCAAGCAGACCTTGCACGAAATCGACCTCGCCACCGGCAAGGCCACTGCGCTCTACACTATTGACGAGGGCTTTTACCAGGGATTGTTCATTCCGGCCCCCGATACCGACAAGCGTGCACCCGCCGCAGTCGAAAACCTGACTGCAGAATTTACCGGCGCTGACAACCTGGTAACAGTCAGCTTTACAATGCCCTCCAAGACCTTTGGCGGCAATACCCTCAACGGCGAAGTCGGCTACACAATCTCTGTCGACGGAACCGACGCGGTAACCGACAAAGCCGAGGCTGGCAGCGCAGTGGAAAAAACAATCGAAATGGCCACAGGTACACACAATGTGACTATTGTCTGCACCAATACCGCAGGAACGGGTCCGAAAGCCTCCACCTCGGTATTCTCAGGCTTCGACCGGCCTGTTGCCATCAAGGCTGTGGACATTGCCATCGACGGCAACAAAGCCACCATAAGCTGGGAAAAACCTGAAACCGCCAACGGCGGCATACTCGACGAGTCGAAGCTCAGCTACACCGTGACCCGCAACCCGGGCAACGTGGAAGTAGCCACCGGACTGAAAGACTGCTCGTTCGTGGATGAGATCCCCGACGCCTACTACTGCGGCTACAGCTGGACAGTAAGCGGGGTTTACGAAGGCATGGACCCCCTGAGCACAACCAGCAGCATGGTCATGGCCGGCAAACCGTACAACGTACCTTATATCCAGGACTTCAACTCAATCACCAGCCTGCTTGAAGCCGGCATGACCACTGTCAACGGCGATCCCAGAAGCGCTACATGGGTCTTAAATGAAGTTGACGGCAATAAATTCGCCTCAGTCGAATCCATGTACTACTACTACCACGATGACTATATGTTCACCGCCCCGATAGAGATGAAAGCCGGTGTGGAATATACTCTCAAATTCAAAATCGGTGCAAGTGCCAAATCGCCCACAACCTGGGACTACAGCTCAGAACCGGCAGTAAAAGTGCCCGTACCTTTCGAACTTGGCGTATCTCTGGCTAATGAAGCAAACGCAGGCAGCCTCGTAGAGCCTGAACTTCTATCCATCAAATATGTATCCGACGATGAAAACGAAGGAGTATTTGAGGAACGCACCGCCAAGTTCTCAGTCGAGTCCGACGGAATCTACTACATATCGTTCTTCGAAAAAACCTCGAATTATTTTTTCCAGAACATCGCTCTGCGTATCGACGATATCGAAATCACAGCCATATACCCCACCCCTGCTGCAATAACCGACCTGACCGCAGCTCCGGCCGAAAAGGGTAGCCGCGACATTGTACTCAGCTTCACCACTCCCAAAAATGACGTGAACAACCAACCTCTGACATCAATCGATGCCATCGACATCTACCGCGGATCTACTCTGATTGAAACCCTCACCGCCGAAACCCTCGGAGAAGCCATCATGCCCGGAAAAGCCATGACATACACCTGCAAGGAAATGCCACGCGGCTTCTCGGCCTATCACGTGGCAACACGCTGCGGCACCGAAACTTCGGCAAAAGCTATCGTAACCGCCATGTCCGGCTATCTCAACGATCTTACAATCACCGAAATCACCGTTCCAGAATTCATAGCCACCAATGAAAAGGGTGAAGTTAGCGTGACCGTGTTCAACAACGGCGCCAGTATGGCTCTCGACTACACAGTAGTATTGATGGTATACGGCTATCCAGTATCGGCTCAATACGGCGAACCCATCAACACCGACGAATCAATCACCTACAAGTTCGAACTGGAATGGAAGAACCCCGAGTCGGCCGAAGACATCGACTTGATAAGCGCCATGATTGAATTCGACGGCGACGAAGACCTCGACAACAACGAATCCGAACAGAAGCCGCTACGCTACGAATACGTGAATACATCATCGGTAAGCGATATCGATGCATCGGCTGTGAAAGTAACAGCCAACGGCGGCGTACTCACAGTCAGCGGCGCCGAAGGCCTCGAAATCAGCGTATACAGCATCAACGGCTGCAAGACAGCCGTAAGTGCCGGTCACGGCAACATATACACTATAAACCTCGAAAGCGGCGCTTATGTGGCAGTAGTGGGTAACCAAATTTTCAAGATCATAATCTAACTCAATTTAATTTACATCCGACTCTATGAACAAACTTTTTATCAGTGCACTCGCAATTGCCGTACCCGCTCTGTCGGGTATGGCAATCCGACCGGCAGAAGTCAATCCGACCGGAAAAGTACAAATGGCCATGCAGAAAACTCTCAAGGCACCACAGGCCAGAGCCACTGCTGACAACAATCGCACTTTCTTCGAGGATTTTGAGGATCGTCCGTTCGGCTTCACAATATCATGTCGCGAATGGTTGCCCCAAGGCTGGAGCGAATTCAGCAAAGTCGGCCTCACCGCAACTAATTCGACAGGCGGCAACAACATTACCTGGCAGACTCTCGACAACGAAAACAAGAGCGCCTGGGGACCGATAGTCCAGCCCTATGCATACGAAGGCGATGTATTCGCTTACATCATGGCCGACGTGGCATACGACCAGCACACTGACCTGCAGTTCCAGGATGAATGGCTCGTGACACCATCCATCACTCCCGTGGGCGAAGACTGGCTGCACTTTAAACTCTGGTTACGTCCGGGTTGGGTCACATATAACCGCGATACCAATAACTTCGACGGCCTCAACAACAGCCTGCAAGTTTATGCAAGCGAAGACAACGGAGAAAACTGGACACTGCTCTGGGACCTGGTTGAAGACCACATCAATGTCAACTATACAGAAGACGAATTGCGCGACGACCTGGCACAATGGAACCGCTCGAAATACGACCCCGTGTACGTAAACATAAAGAAGTACCTCAACAAAGAAGTGAAATTCGCATTCCGCTACTATGGTCGTCTTGGCCAGCCCATGGCCATCGACAATGTGGCTGTCAGCGTGCCTATGCCCGTATCGTCATACACTCTTCCGGGCTCAGCCCTCTACCAAGGCATATCGCCCACGGGCAATTATCCCGTATCTCCGCGCCTGTATGTTCCCAACGGCGTTGAACTCAATTGGACCAACACCTCCACCGACGTAATGGTAAACGAGTGGACATTCCACGACGCTGACGGCACACTGCAGACCTCACCCGTGCGCAACCTCGTTACACCGGCCTATGCAATGGGCAGCGAGCACCCCACCCCGGTACTCAAAGGCTCATTTGAAAGCCGCGTATCAGAGCCCTACCAGAGCCGCTTCACCAAGCTCCAGGCCGGCGGCCTCTTTACCGGCACCGACGACAGTGGATATGACGGTGAATTTGCAACATGCAACTACGACATCACCGACCCCACACACAAGGTTAGAATTTCGCCGAATCACATAGCCCTCAGCCCCTATGTCGACGAAAACTGGGAAACCATCCTTGGCCGCATGCCCGAAACACTCGATATCGACGGTATACTCAACTTCTACAAGGTCGAGCCGGGTCATCCTTATGGCTTCGATTACGTGGAATTCTATGCCCGCGTTGAAGAAGACTTCGATGACAACGCCGTTCTGACCGCCACCGTATTCGCAGTCGACGAAACCGGTGCACCCACAGGCATCATCGGTAAGACCAGCCTTAAAGGGTCTGAACTTCCCAAGGCCCAAGGCTCCGACCATTTCAACATGATTCGCATGGACTTCGATGTTCCTGTGTATGCTTGCACAGACTTCTTTGTAATGCTGTCGAACCCCTGCCGCGACAGCAACGGCAACGTGCTGTTCACTGAAGGCAACCACATATCGCTCTGCTACGTTACCACACAAGACCCCACAATCGGCAACAACTCATACCTGTATTTCTGGGCATACGCCGACGAAACCGGCTGGCAAGAGAATTTCGGCAACCTTATCTCCTATCCTTCCTCAAACCAGTTCGCAGGCATCTGCATGAACATTGGTTCGAGCTACTCATGGATTGAGCGCATGGACGAGAATGCCATCAACATGCCCCTCGAAGGCGGCCAGGCCGAATTCAAGGTCAAGGCCTTCCACAAACCCGAACGCATGGCGCTGACTCTCGACGGCGTCAGCGAGCCTGAATGGATTGACTACACTATCGAGCCTACCGGTGAAACCGACGTATACAACGTAAAGCTGACAGTCAACACCAACCCGTATGACGCAGCCATCGACACCCCGCTTATGCTGATGACTCCCGGCTCATACGTAGAAGTAAACTTCACCCAGCCCGGCAACCCGGCATCGGCATCCGACGCCGTAGCCGACCAGGCCGTGAAAGTAAGCGTTGAAGGCGGCGACATAGTGGTAATCGGCGGCGAAGGTATCGCTACCGTATACGACCTCAGCGGCATGGCTGTGGCAAGCGCTCAACTCAACAGCGCACGCACCGTCATAGCAGCCTCGCATCTGGCCAAGGGCGTATACGTGGTACGCGCCGGCCAGGACAAGACCTGCAAGATTGTAAAATAATCACTAATACATACACCCGGTTATGAAACCCAACAAAATGGCACTGACCGGAGCACTGCTGCTTGCGCTGTCGGCATGTCCGACGGCGCAAGCTTATGATTTTAAAGCAAGCTCCGTATTCTACAACTACACCAGCCCCCAAAAGAAAGGTGCCGTAGTCACCTACTTCGACCTGCAGAACAATCTCGAAGCCTACACCGACAACGTTGTGATTCCGGGCAAGGTCAGCTACAATGGCTCCGAAATACCGGTCCGCGGCATCGGCGACCACGCCCTTTTCAACTGTCAGTTCGTAACTTCGGTGGTAATAAAGGATGGTCCGTCGTACATCATGGACCAGGCTTTCAGCCACTGCTACGGCATGAAAACTCTGACTTTGCCCTCCACATTGACATTCATAGGCGACTATGCCTTTGAGTACTGCGAGGACCTCACCACAGTGACAATACCTGCAGCAGTCGAGGAATTCGGTTCCAATGTATTCACAAACTGCAACGGACTCACCGAAATAAAAGTAGAGGAAGGCAACCCGATACTTGAGGATATCGACGGCGTGCTTTATCTCAAAAGCCCCAAAATGCTGGTGCAGTACCCCTCGGGCAAGGGAGCCGACGAATACACCATTCCGGCCGGCGTGACCGTAGTGGCCCCCTACGCATTCAGCCCGGCATACAACCTGCGCACAATCACCATCGGCCCCGACGTGGAGCGCATACGCCCACTTACATTCACCGACTGCCCTCTGCTGACCGACATAGTGGTTGACGAGCAGAACCCCAACAACTGCACTATCGACGGAGCACTCTACGACAAGGCTGTCGAAACCCTCATACAGTACCCCCGCTCGCGCGTCTGCGAGGAGCTGTCGCTGCCCGAGGGTGTGGTATCAGCAGATGCTTTCGCGCTGAACGGCTGCACTGACATACGCAACCTGGTACTGCCGGAGAGTTTCCGCAGCATAGACGATTTCTGCTTATTCAACAGCCGCTTCAACTCCATAACCTGCAAAAGCCACCGGCCGCCGGTAGTCGGTTCATATGCAATCGACGAAAACACCTACAACAACACTATACTATACGTCAACGCCGCCGACGTCGATACATACCGCAAGGCAGCCGGATGGAGCAGCTTCAAGCAGATACTCCCCATAGGTTCGTCCGCCGTATCCGACATCGACATCAACCGCCGGGCCGTATCGACCGAATGGTTCGACATGCAGGGACGCCGCATCGAAAAACCCGCATCGGGCATGGCCATCAGCGTGACCACCTACTCCGACGGCACTATCAGCCGCACCAAAGAGGTGCTCTGACGGACCCGGCCGAAATTCCGGCGCACTTTAGCACAGAAACCAAAGGGCCATAGCCTTCCATCGGACCACATCTTTTAATTTAAAGATAACTCTGGTTCTATGGAAGGCTATGGCCCTTTGAATTGTGACACTGCCACCTATCCAAACATTATTGTCAATAGTCACCGGCTCGGCCCGCCTGGCGCGCGCTCGAGCATCCGGAGTGTGGTAAGCGGCAAATATCACGCCATATCAAATATGTAGTTAAATTTTTGCTACACGGTTTCCCCCGCTGCGGTCGTGTAGCATGTGTGTAGCCGTTTATTACTATGCGCCGGCAAATCCCCTAAAATGAAAATCCCTGTAAATGAGCTACTTACAGGGATTTGAAAAATATTTTGGCGGAGAGGACGAGATTCGAACTCGTGGACAGGATTGCTCCCGTCGTCGGTTTAGCAAACCGGTGGTTTCAGCCACTCACCCACCTCTCCATTTTGTCATCGCGGTGGGTTCCGTTTTTGACAGTGCAAAGTTACGGATAGTTTTTGGATTGTGCAAGTTTTTTGGCATTTTTTTCACGGCATAATTTCAATATTTCTTTTTTATAATTGATTTCTGCCGATATTCCAGCTGCGGCAGTTATGGTAACATCAATATTGTTAGCCTGATATCCCGACATATGGCGCATGCCCGGGTGTCGTCAGGCAAGAACAACGGAGAGTATGCAAGACAAGGCCTCGCCATGGTATTGCCTTCTTCGCCGTAGCCATTAACATCAAATATATTCAGAAAAAACAGAGGCTGTGTCGTAAATTAATACAACACAGCCTCCTTATAAGTCCACATCAAAGGATGCGATGAAACTCCGAAAAGACAGGATTTGAGAGCTCGCCGTCCTTTGTAATCCGCCTGGCTTAAAGCATCCTCTTGCGAGGATCGGGGCCCGCCATCGGGCGGCTAAGCTTGTCTCGGTATTTCATATAAAATTGACGAGTTTCCCAATCTACTTTGATGTGGGTGTATTTTTAAGCGACATTGCTGCCGTGGCTCTCTTGCCTTTGTTTTTATAACGCAAATTTAAGGCATTAGTTCGGATTTGCCAAATTTTTCGGCATATTTTTTATCAAGAATTTTCTACCAGGAAGCGTTCGGCCTGTATGGCGGCTCGGCAACCCATACCTGCAGCGCTGATAGCCTGCTGGAATACAGGGTCTGCCACGTCGCCGGCGGCAAATACTCCGGGGATGTTTGTTTCGGTTCCATGGCCTTTGACTACGATGTAGCCTTGTTCGTCGAGTTCGATTTTACCTTGCAGGAATTTGGTGTTGGGTGTATGGCCGATGGCGAGGAAGAAGCCGTCGATGGATATATTGTACCGGTTTTCGTTTTCGGTGCCTTTGTGTGTCACCACAGTTGCTCCTTCCACTACGTCCTGGCCGAAGAGGCCTACGGTGTTGGTATTGAAGAGTACTTCGATTTTTTCGTTTTCGAATACTCGCTGCTGCATTACTTTGGAGGCTCGCAGATAGTCTTTGCGTACTATCAGGTACACTTTCTTGGCGAGGCCTGCCAGATAGAGTGCTTCTTCGCATGCTGTGTCACCGCCGCCTACTACGGCTACGTTGCGGTTGCGATAGAAGAAGCCGTCGCATGTGGCACATGCCGATACGCCCATGCCCTGGTATTTCTGCTCGTCGGGCAGTCCGAGGTAGCGTGCGGCGGCGCCGGTGCAGATTATTACGGTTTCGGCATGGAATTCTTCGGAGTCGGTACGAACTATAAAGGGGCGCTTGCTGAAGTCAACGTCGGTGACTATGCCGGACTTGATGGTGGCTCCGAAGCGCAGACATTGTGCGCGCAGGTCTTCCATCATCTTGGGGCCTGTGACGCCTTCATAGTAGCCGGGGAAGTTTTCGACTTCGGTGGTGGTGATGAGCTGTCCGCCGGGCTGGGGGCCTTCGATCATCATTGGCTGCATGTTGGCTCGTCCGGCATATATGCCGGCGGTATAGCCGGCGGGGCCGGCGCCTATGATAAGGCATTTGGTGGTGATGGGTTCCATAATTCTAACAGTGTTTTTGGGAAGAATGATTTGGTATAGTGTGTTATCGCAGGTCGATTATATCGGCCTCGGGGTATTTTCGCGGATCGAAGCGGAATGTCGATGCAGGCAGGGCTTTGCCTATGGTGATTTTGCTCACGGCTACCTTTATAGTGGAGCCGTTCTGGAATTTCACACTTATTTTTGCCGGCCAGCCGTTGGCATCGAATGTTACTGTAGCCTTGTCGATGCCTGAGTTCTGCTTGTTTTTAGGAGTCAGCACGGCTATGTTTTTGCCGCCTGAAGCTACATTGAAGTGGCTTGCATAGTTGCTGATAAGTACAAACGGGTTGGACTCAAGCAAATCCTCGATCTGTGGTTTGCTTATATTCACTTCCTGGGTGCCCACGGAGTATACCCACTGGGTATTGCCGTCGTACCACATTGTCATTCCGCCGGCGCTGATGGTGCATGCTTTTTTTGCCATCTGCATGGAGCCGAGTGCCTGTCCTCCCCGACCTTCGTTGGTCACAATTGTAAAGGTGGAGCTTACCGAGGGGGCGTCGGCGAGTTTTTTCGAAGCGGTAGCCATAAGCTGCTGCGGAGTGGCGGCAAAGGCTCCAAGGGCCACTGCTATCACCATTGTTATATATGTGAGGGTTCGTTTCATTGCTGTTATAACAAAGTTCGGAACAATCAGTTGTTGAGTATCGATTCGAGGGTGATTGAGTCGACAAGCACAGCGCGTGGTTTCTGTCCCTGCGATGCGCCCACTATGCCGGCTGCTTCCATTTGGTCCATGATTTTGCCGGCTTTGTTGTATCCTATGCTGAAACGGCGCTGGAGCGACGATGTGGAAGCGCTGCTCTGTGTGACTATGAATCGGGCACAGTCGGCAAATAGTGGGTCGCGCTGGTTGGGGTCGAGCACCGGACCGTCGAAGCCATTCTCGTTTTTGGGCTCGGGCAGCAGATATGGCTCGGGGTAGCCCATCTGGTCGTCGACGAAGCGTGTCAGGCGGTCGACCTCGTCGGAGTCGATGAAAGCGCACTGTACTCGCTCCATCTTGCCGTTGTGCGAGAAGAGCATGTCGCCTCGGCCAATCAGCTGGTTGGCGCCGGGGCGGTCGAGGATGGTCTTGGAGTCGACCATTTGCTGCACGCGGTACGCGATACGTCCCAGGAAGTTTGCCTTTATTGGGCCGGTGATGACGTCGGTCGACGGGCGCTGGGTTGCAATAATCATGTGCATGCCCACGGCACGTGCTTTTTGGGCTATACGCATAATGTGGTGGCTGACCTCTTTGCCGGCGGTCATAATTAGGTCGGCAAACTCGTCGACGATTATCACTATATAAGGCAGATAGTGGTGTCCTTTCTCGGGGTTGAGCTGACGGTTGACGAACTTTCGGTTGTATTCCACTATTTTCACTGCTCCGGCATCTCGCAGCAGGCGGTAGCGGTTGTCCATTTCCTCGCACAGCGAGTTGAGCGTTGCCACGGCTTCCTGCGGGTCGGTCACCACGGGGTCGTCGGTGCCGGGGAGTTTGGCCAGATAGTGGTTCTGCAGCCGTGAGTATCGGCTGAATTCAACCATCTTGGGGTCGATGAGTACAAATTTGAGTTCCGACGGATGTTTGTAGTACAGCAACGATGCGATTATACAATTGAGGCCTACCGATTTGCCCTGACCCGAACCGCCGGCTACCAGCAGGTGGGGCATGTCGGCAAGGTCGCGTATAAACACGTCGTTGTTAATGGTGGTGCCCATTGCCATGGGTAGCTTCATGGTACATTCGTGAAACTTTTTGCTTCCAAGTACGGAACGTATAGATACTGTCCGGGGCACACGATTGGGTACTTCGATGCCTACTGTGCCTTTACCGGGTATCGGGGCTATGATGCGGATGCCGAGTGCCGCGAGGCTCAGGGCTATGTCGTCTTCGAGATTTTTAATCTGAGCTATGCGCACACCTTCGGCGGGCACTATTTCGTAAAGTGTCACCGTAGGGCCTACTGTGGCCTCGATTCGTGCTATGGCTATGTTGTAACTTTTGAGGGTGTTTACAATCATCTCCTTGTTTTCTTCCTGCTCGCCTTCGTCGATAACGGGACCACAGTCGCGCTCCTCGAGCAAGTCGACGCCGGGCATATTGTAGCGCGACAGGTCGGCATGGGGGTCGTAAGGGAGATTGATGCTGTTGTGCTGTCCCGGAGTCTCATGTGTATCCGCCTGTTCGATGCTTTCGGCTTCAGTAATGCTGAAATCCGGTTCTTCGACAGTGCTTGAACTGCTATCGGGGGCTTTGTCAGCGAGGTCGGGTTCGTCGTCGCTGTCGATGTTGAAGCCGATATTTCCGAAGCCGGCATCAGGCATATCGCTCAGGTTGCCGAAGTCATCGGCAATGTTGTTCTCTTTTACTTCGGTTTCAGGCATGTGGTCAACAAAGTCGGGGTCATCATCGGCCCCGGATTTTTCAGGCCATAGTGACATGTCGGAGAGTTGCGAGGCCGTTTCGGCGGCTGGAGGCTCTTCGCTGCCGGTTCCGGCTTTGTCGGCAAAGTCAAAGCTGATGGGCTTGGAGTCGAGCTTGGCATCGGCATTCTGCACGTCGGCAGTGCCTACATCCTGAAGCGAACGCCGACGGTCACGCTCGATGCGCTCGCGGCGAACGTCGCGCAAGGCGGTAAGTTTCTCGTTCATGGCCTTCTTGGCCTTAATCAATGGGTTGAGATACACACTCGCCAGGAGGCCGAGCATCATCACCGACACACACACAGCGCCCAGCCAGCTGCTGTATTCAATCAGCACCTGATTCACAAAGTGACCGTGAGCCCCGCCCCAGTGGGTATAGGATTCGGAGTTGTATGTCAGCAGGCCCACAACCACCGACAGCGCTATTGCTGTAAAGAGGCTGCGGAATGTAACAGTCCAGAACTTGCAGCGCCGGGCACCCACAAGGCTCAGGCCTATGATTGCAAGCCATACCACAAGCACAAAAGCTCCCACGCCGAGTCCTTCGGCCATGAGCATCTGCGACAGTTTGGCACCGAATGCGCCCCCGATGTTCTGCACCGGCTCACCCGATTCGACTATATCGACTACGCTGCGGCCTACGGTAAGGCTCTGGTCGGCGGCTCCGTGCGCCAGATGCGATATTGTGGTCACTGCTATCATTACAGCAAGCACAATCAGCACCACACCTACCCCCATGTGGGTACGGCGGTCGAAAATAAAGTCAGACACCCCGTAGGGCTTCTGCTCTGAAGAGGCTTTTCCGCGTTGGCCGGGACGGGTCTTCCGGCGCTGTGCTGCTGCCTCGCGGCGCGGTACTTCGGCGCGACTGTCGGCAGCGGTGTTGCCGGCTGTTGACTGTTTGCGCGGCGAGTCGCCGTTCATACCAAATTCATCCATTGTGTGTTCCGAAGAAAAGGTTTATCATCAAAGTTTAGCGAGTTCGCTTATATATAATTCGGGATTTTCGGCTTTGAATACAGCGCTGCCTGCCACCACCGAGTCGGCGCCGGCTTGGGCTACCAGCCGTCCGGTTTCATGGTTTATGCCACCATCAATTTGTATCAGCGCTTTGCTGCCGCTCCGGTCTATAAGGCTGCGCAGGCGGCGTGTCTTGGCTACAGTGTTGGCAATGAATTTCTGCCCTCCGAAGCCCGGGTTCACGCTCATCAGCAGCACCATGTCGAGTTCGGTGATGATATCGGTAAGGGTTTCCACCGGAGTAGCAGGATTAAGGGTTACGGCTGCTTTCATGCCTGCGTCCTTTATAGCCTGTACAGTACGGTGCAGATGCACGCATGCTTCCTGGTGCACGTTCATAATGGCAGCGCCGCAGTCGCGCACCTGACTGATATAGTTCTGCGGATTTACAATCATCAGGTGAACATCCAGTTCTTTGGTGGCTTTGCGTGCCACGGCTTCGATTACAGGGAAGCCAAAGGAGATGTTCGGCACAAACACTCCGTCCATAACGTCGCAATGAATTAGCTGAGCATCACTGCGGTTGAGCATTTCTATATCTTGGTCGAGGCGGCCGAAATCGGCCGACAGAATCGAAGGACTTACTATCATAATCAGGCTTGTTTCTTTGTCTTGAATGCGTTATACAGTATTACAGCCACGCAGATCAGCAGAATCAGCAGACCGGCCAGCGAGAGGTAGCTGTTGTATTTTTCTATTTGCGGCAGGAGGTCGTCGACTGAAACATAGCTTGCCAGAAGTACTCCCAGGCCGGCAAGTATGGCGTTCCACAGCAGTGCGCCAAGACCGGTGAATACCACAAATTTGAGCAAGTTCATACGTGCTATGCCTGCGGGTATGCTTATCAGCTGGCGCACAGCCGGAATCAGACGTCCGACAAATGTGCTGGATGCTCCGTGGTCATCGAAATATTTCTCGGCTTTCTCTACCTTGGCGCGGTCAATCATACAGGCGTGCCCCAGTCGCGAGTCGGCGAATTTGTACACTATAGGGCGGCCAATCCACACCGAGAGCCCATAGTTAATCATAGCTCCTGCTATGGCACCGAGAGTGGCTACCAGTACCACCACATACACGTTCATATCCTGACCGGCATGTGCTCCGTGCTGTACTGCCAGATAGGCAGCCGGAGGCACAACCACCTCGGAGGGGAAAGGAATGAACGAACTCTCCACCACCATAAACACGAATACGAAAAGGTAGCTTGCGTTCTGAATAAACCAAGCGAAAAATTCCTTGGCGTTGAAGATGTCTGTTACTGATATAAGTGGTAATATACAATCAATCATAATATATGCATTATTTCATCATTATTGCGTGGCTATATGTACTCCAACAATATGCGAATTTACGAATTTTCGGGCGATTTACCTCGTCGGATGTCTATTTTTAACTAAAAATATAGAACAATCTCTGTCACGAGTTTGTTGCCCGCACCCTCGGGCACCGAGTAGCCCGACGGATAGAAATACTGTTCATAGTTGGCGCGCACGTCGACATGTGTTGAACCTCGCACGTATGACAGTGTAGTTCCGGCGGTTATGCGCTGGCGGCGTATATTGGTGCATTCGAGGAGGTTATCGGAGTTGAGCACGGCATTTGAGTGATCGCTCATGCCGTCGTAGCGCAGTTCGGCGCTCCAGCGGTTGAACATGCCCAGCTTTACCGGAGTCATGTACTGTCCCTGCAGGTTATAGCCGTGACAGCGCTTGAACCGTCCGTGGCTGTAAGTCTGCAGCACATATTCACCTTCGGCCAGCCAATGGCCGCTGCGCAGTGTCACGGCCGCCGACAGCAGATTTGAACGGACACCGCCTGAGGGCACATCGCTCTTGAACGAAACTACCGGGCTAAGCATTCCGGCTATAGTGCCGCGGGCCTCTATACTATAGGTAAAGTGCTTCAGCCATACAGCATGCTCGCCCATAGCCGCTGAATTGAACACACCGCCTTCGATAGCTATTGGCAATGATGCCGGGGTGTAGCAGCCTCTAAGCCCTACCGAACGCTGGTTGCCTATATAACGACCTATAAACGAACGGTTGGCAAACAGATAGTTGCCGGGCGAACGGGCGGCATCGACCGAGAACGGAACGCGGGTCTGCCCCACCTGCAGATACCATCGGCTGTCGGGCCGGAAGCCCACATAGGCATCGAGCATCCTTATCTTGCCCTCGTCGCAAAAATCGGTCTGCATGAAGTAGTCGACTACCGAGTTAATAGTGCCGCTAAGCCGCACACGGGCGTTACGAATCTGAAACCGGCTGCTGCCATGTTCGGTATCCAGTTCATAGCGCGGGCGCAACGCCGCTCCGATTTTGGGCAGATAGCGGCGTATGTCGTCGACTCCCTTCACAGTGGAGTTGGCGTTACCGGTGGCGCAGATGTTGGCACATGAGTCGGAAACCTCGGCGGCGAAAACGTTATGGCCGCCTGTCACAAGCGCCGCGGCCATAAGAGCTGCGGCGCTTAAACAGTTTATTCTATTGGTCATATATCTGTTTAATAATCGTATTCAAACAAAAAGTCGTCGACGTACAGCACGGCTCCGTCGCCGCCGGTGAAATAGTCACCGTATTTGCTTGCCGACGCTGTGATAATCACATAACGTGGCACGCGCGATGTGGATTTATAGTCGAGTTCGAACTCAAAGGGTATCCATTGGTCTATATTTTCGCCATATTGCACTTTGCCGTATGCCACCACATAGTCAGCATCGGGTTCGAACACCTGGCGGTTGGACGGGTTGGTACGTATTTCGAGCGGCTCGGCCTGGTCAATAAGCGCACACCATATAATACATGTGTCGGGCTGTCCCTTCATCGACTCAAAGCCTGCTGTGGTGCTGCTTATAGGCGCTGTCTTGTATTTCAGGTATCCGCGCATTTTGGTGGGGCGTTCGGCAAACTCGCGGCCGAAGCTGAGAATGCCGTTGGTTCCGTCGGTGCGCACGTAGCGTCCTACAAACAGGTTTCCGGCGGCCAGTTTGCCAATCATGCCTATGCCCACGAATTTGGTCTGAAGCTCAGCCGCCCAGCCTGTGCCGCTGCTGGTGTCGTCGGTAGGTATGGAGTTCGACGGGCCCAGTGTAGTGGCGCCTTTATTGCCTGTATCCCAGTATTGTTCGCCACCTTCCGGCCAGGGATTCCACACTTTGCCGTCGAGCCACCAGGAGTCGAGGGTGTTGTTGGGTACCTGCAGCACGCTGCCGGTAGTGAATTCGAGTACCTCGCCGTACTCCTCGTTGGAGTAAGCGCGTACTTCATAGTCGGTCTGCGGCGAAAGGTGTTTCAGACATACATGGAAACTGCCGCCTTGCTCCACTACATCGGACTGCGGCACACGAATCCACTGAGTATCGCCCTTCAGACGGTATTCGAAACCGTTGGTACGGCCCGACTCGGCCTCGCCGTACACCCAGGCTACCATTGTCCACGGGTCGACCGATGCTGTGGTAACCGACGCATCGGTAGTCGACACATAAATTGTCCAGATGGAACTGTGCCCCCAGTCGTCGACTTCCACTTCCAGCGGTCGGGTAAAGTCGACAGTTCGGCCCCGCAGTTCCGGAGTCATGGTTGAACCTTCAGGGCCGAGTTTGCAGCTCAGCACCTCTATGGCGGCAAGATTTGCTTTCGACGAAACCGACAGCAATACCCGTCGGCCCGGCACATCTATTTCCGTAGCGCCAATCTGCGAGGCAACGCTAAAGTATCGCTCCACAGAACGGCTGGCGCTTATGGTCCAGTCGTAGTCCTGATACAGGCGCAAGGTCACCTTCCGCGGCTGCGACAGGTCGATGCCTCCCGTGATGCTGTCGCCCACTATATATGCCCCGGGAGTAAGGGTATAGGCAGTGACGTCGACATTATATATATTTGCCGTTTCGGGGAAAGTCAAAGTCACCGTACGGTTTATGGAGTCGATTACCGGACCTGCAGTAACACCTTCCGCTTCTATGTTGCGGAAGTTGGCCTGTATATGCGGATAAGGTATATCGTCTTTCAGACACGAACCCAGCGCCATCGCGGCAACCAGATATATAATAGTGTGTATAGCTACTGATTTCATCATATCACTACCATCAAGCCAAAGGCTATATTAAAGATATTGAAGCGGAAATTCGCGCCCGAGGTAAAGCGGCTGCCCTCCTCTACCCCGTCGGTGGTCTGGTGTTCCTTGCGCAGCTTCAGGCCGAACACACCGAACGAAATATTAAACGACACATGGTCCTGAATAAACACGCACAAACCCGGCGAGAAGTTGAGCGAGGCCTCGGTGATTATTGTGCGGGTGTCGCGCGGAGCGCCGTCGTAGATACGCTTGAAGCGCGATGAACCGCCCGAAAATGCAAGGTCGACCTCGTTGAACACCGCAAAGCGCTTGTCGAGTCCCAAACCGACATAGTTGCGGTAAAATGCCGAAATAGCGTACGACTGAGTGTAGTAGCTGACATCGGAAATCGAGAAATTGAGATCTTCGGAAAAGTCAACACCGAGATTGTCAAGGTCGCCTATACCACGCGAATAGTTGAATTTCAGACCTACCGACTGGTTTGAAGCCACAAAGTACGACACCGACGGTTTTATGGAGTAAATCTTACCTTTGAAATCAAGGTCTTTAAGTATGCCCAGCACCTGTATATCTTCGGTGTTGAGTTCGCCGTACGAGGCAGTAAGACCAAAGGCCCATTCCCCCTTGGGGATGAACAGGTAGTTGAACAGACCGCGGTCGTAGCGGCCAAAATTGCGTTGCGGAATCACCATGCTCACCGTATCGCCGTTTACAATCACCTTCTCCGAAGGGATGCGGGCTGACAGCGCTACAGTATCGGAAGCGAGTTCTTTCTTGCGCACGATGGTCTGGGCCACCGCTGCCGGCACCGAGCCCGAAAGCAGCGTGACCCAAAATACTATTAATACAATATAGTGTTTGGCTTTCATCAGATATAGAATGAAACTCCGAAGGTTATTGAAAAGAGATTGATTTTGAAATTGGCGGACTTATGGTTGCGTTCGGCCACATATATGCGGTCGGTAGTGGAGCGTGTGCGCTGATAGCTGAAACCAAGCACACCCACATTCACTTCCAGGGCCGAATAATTGCTCAGAAACACTGCCATGCCCGGAGCCAGACCGACATCGAGCGAAAACGAACGCTCGAACGTACCCGTAAAGTCAAGGCCGCTGCCGTTGCACAGCTTGGATTCGCCACCGCCAAACTGCATCTGCACCTCATTAAAAAGTCCGAAACGAGTGCTGTGGCCAAGGCTGATATAGTTTCGGAAAGCCGCAGTACCATAGAAGTTATGGCTTATGGAGTAGAGATTGTCGACATTATAGTCCGTTTCGGAATCAATCACTACACGTGCGGCATCAAGCTTTGTACGCTGGCGCGAATAAGCAAAGCGACCGCCCGCCGCGAGGTTTTCCTTAAAGGCGAACATCACCATGGGGCTTACCTTAAAAGTATAAGTGTTGCCCGAAAGATTCTCTACTACAAAAAACTGATAATTATCCTGCGATGACTGAGAGTAGCTGACACTCACGCCGGTAATCCACTGCCCTTTGGGCACAAATGCTATTTGCTCGAGGTTGCGCCGGAATTCTTCCTGTGCCTGCAATGCCTGTGGAACAGCCACCGATGCCAGTAGCATAGCTGCAAGCACTACAGCCCGTAATATTCTTTGCATACTGTGATAATGCGGTTTTACAATTTTTTGTAAAGTTAGTAATTTTTCTCCGAACACACATCCTTTTAGACTCAAAAACAGCCAAAGCAGCGAAAAAAAGTGTTCTACAGCATTTTTTACCGTTGCTTGGTTGCATAATCGGTTAAAATCATGTAACTTTGCAAAGCATAATTGCAACATAAGTCATTAGATTTCTATATCGGAATTGCATTTACATAAAATTAAAATTTAACCTCGCAGAAAGTTGAGATTTATCCTGGACAATAATATATGAAACACAAACTTCTTAAATTCATCTCAAACTCCAGGCTCGCGCATACTTTTATCGACGCGCCAAGCCCAAGATGGATGGTCTTTATGGCCGACGTATTGGTAGTTCTGCTCAGCAGCATCATTACTTTCAGTTTCAATTCCCACCCCACCGGTATGGAATCCGGATGGATATACTCAGCATCTGCCAAGACTCTGATCGTAACCGCCGTGTATGCAATATTGTGCGTGGCGTTCAAAACCAACCAGTACATAGTCCGCCTGTCGGTGATTGAAGATGTGTACCGCATAGTATTGCTCATCGGCAGTTCATCGCTGCTGCTGATACTGAGCTCGCTGGTAATGTCGGATATCATAGGATACACATACTTCAGCGTATGGAACATGTTTATCATAGCAGTATTCAGCTTCTCGCTGATGGTTATGACAAGACTGCTCATCAAATACCTTTACACATCAATAACTGCAATCGACAAAAAACGCACTCGCGTAATCATGCTCGGCTCAAGCATAAACTCCTTTGTGCTTGCCTCAGCTCTGAAAATCGAGGTCGAAGGCCGATTCAAGCCCGTGGCCCTGCTGAGCCTTGACAGCAAAAGACATGAAAATTCGCTCAACGGCATACCCGTGGAGAACTACTCCGAAGCCGATATCACAGAGATATTCGCAAAATACCGCTGCGACACTCTTATATTCCTGGCATCGCAGATTGAACTTATGCGCAGCGGTCTGGCCGATACCTTCCTCAACAACAACATCCATCTGCTGATGATGAACCAGATTGAGGAATTCGACACCAACGACGACAACCAGCCCCGCCTGTCGACACATGTCCAGAATATCCGCATCGAGGACCTGCTGGGACGCGAACCCATCAAAACAGAAAAAAGCTCAATCAAAGACATAATCACCAACCAGGTGGTAATGATTACCGGCGCCGCCGGCTCAATAGGCAGCGAAATCGTGAATCAGGTAGCCGCTCTCGGCGCCAGCGAGATTGTACTCGTCGACCAGGCCGAAACACCCATGCATGATTTGCAGCTGCAGATGGAAGCCGCATTCC
Organism: uncultured Muribaculaceae bacterium; assembly: GCA_910578365.1. Classification (GTDB taxonomy): domain Bacteria; phylum Bacteroidota; class Bacteroidia; order Bacteroidales; family Muribaculaceae; genus CAG-873. The sequence continues at coordinate 6,308 of CAJTRC010000030.1, read as the reverse complement.
CCAAGGCCACTATACATCTGTTTATAGGCGACGTGGCGAACTCGGTGCGCATGGAACTGGCATTCCGCGCATTCCGTCCACGCTATGTATTCCACGCGGCTGCCTACAAGCATGTGCCCATGATGGAGCGCAACCCGTGCGAGGCTGTCCTGACCAATGTGTTCGGCACCAAAAACATAGCCGACCTCTCGGTGAAATACAATGTCGAGAAATTTGTGATGGTGAGCACCGACAAGGCTGTGAATCCCACCAATGTGATGGGCGCGTCGAAGCGCATCGCCGAAATATACGTGCAGTCGCTCTTCTACCACCTGCGCAAAAACGTCGACGGTCGCTCAACTCAGTTCATCACCACCCGATTCGGCAACGTACTCGGCTCAAACGGCTCGGTAATTCCGCTGTTCCGCCGCCAGATTGAAGAAGGCGGACCTCTGACTGTGACACATAAAGACATTATCCGCTACTTTATGACCATACCCGAGGCCTGCTCGCTGGTACTTGAAGCCGGCTGCATGGGCAACGGCGGAGAGATATACATCTTCGACATGGGTCAGCCCGTAAAAATCTACGACCTCGCCCGGCGCATGATTAAACTCGCCGGCCTGCGACCAGATGTGGATATACAGATTATAGAAACCGGTCTGCGTCCCGGCGAGAAACTGTACGAAGAGCTGCTCAACGACCGCGAAACCACCATTGCCACCCGACACAAAAAGATTATGATTGCCAAAGTGCGCATATACGAGTACAACGATGTGCTTGAACACCTGAAAGGACTCCGCCAGTGTGTCGACGACGGTAGCCGCCTGAAACTTGTAGAGGAAATGAAGCACATCGTGCCTGAATTCAAGTCGAACAACTCTATATTCGAGCAAATAGACAAACGCCTCAAAGACCAGGACGAAAACGCGGCATACAACCTTCACGAAGCCTGCATTCCATAGACATAGAAAAAATATGAAATTATCCTTATCACGACATTTTATCATTCTGGCCGTAGCACTTGCGCTGACAAATCTCAGCGCCGCTGCATTCGACCTCAAAGGGCTCTTTGGCGGTGGCTCATCGTCAGAATCCGACGGCAATGACAACAAGCTCGGCAATATCATAGGCGGCATCGTAGGCAACCTTATTTCCGACAAGGACGTAGACCCCTCGCAACTTGAAGGCGAATGGAAATATGTAAGTCCGGCAGTGGACTTCGCCAGCGATAACGCCCTGCAGAAAATTGGCGGAGCTGCCGCTTCGGCAACCATAGAGCAGAAACTCGAACCCTACTATCAGAAAGCCGGACTCACCAACCTGCAGTTCACAGCCGACAAAGAAGGCAATTTCAGCATTCAGCTCAAACGCGGCACTCTCACAGGCACAATCGAAAAAGGCGAGAATGGCTACCTGATTTTTAACTTCAAGGCGTTCAACAAAATCAACATAGGCAAAATCAGCACCCGAGCCACTCTGGCTGTGAACACACTGAGCCTTACCTTCGATGTTTCGGGCCTGATAAAGATTATCAAGACCGTGTCGCAGCTTTCGGGCAACAGTACCGTGCAGTCAATGGTGCAGCTGCTGGAATCGTACGACGGACTATATGCCGGCTTCAAATTGTCGCGCGCCACTACCTGAGCCCCACCCCGACTAATCGCCTGCAGCACCTGCCATGTTCGAGCGTTTACGTTACCGCTTAAGGCTCTATAGCTACCGCTATATGCGCTTTATACAGCATTTCATAGCCAATATCAGGCTGATATCGGGAGCGCTCGGCATAATTACAATGGTAATGGCGGTATTCTGCATTACCACATTGATAATATTCGCTGGCTTTGACCTCCAGCCTACACAAGCCCTGCACCTGCGCGCCTTCCTGCGCGTGGTGCAGGGTATATTCATATTCAACATCGCCTACAACCTGCTGCTCAACTACCGGCAGACCGTAAGCCAGACCAAGATACTCAAATGGGTGGTCGACATAGCAGTGCTCATCACCCTGCTTCCATGGATATACCCACGGCCCGTACATCCGTGGATACCAATGCTCGACACTCTGCTTTACAGCAGCAAATTTCTATACGGCGTATTAGGGGCATACTCGTTGTTAGAACTCAGCCTCGGATTCACACGCCTCACCGGCCGACGCACAAATCCATCAATGATTCTGGCCGGAAGCTTTCTGTTCTTCATAATCATAGGTTCAATGCTACTTATGATGCCCCGCTGCACCTACAGCGGCATCGACTACGCCGACTCGCTGTTTGTATCGACGTCGGCAGTATGTATCACCGGCCTTACTACCGTCGACATTGCAGACACCTTTACACCCTTCGGCCTGCTGGTGCTTGGCTTGCTGGCGCAAATAGGCGGCTTGGGTGTGCTTACGTTCACCAGCTTCTTCGCCCTCTTCTTCAGCGGAACCACCTCGATATACAGTCAGCTTATGGTCAAGGACATGATTTACTCCAAAAACATGAACGCACTGCTGCCCACGCTGCTATACATCCTTGGCTTTACACTGGTGGTAGAAGCCATAGGAGCTGTAATGATTTACTTTACCATACCGGACGGAATGGGCATGGACCTGGACGACAAGCTTATATTCTGCTCGTTCCACTCCATAATGTCGTTCTGCAACGCCGGTTTCAGCTGTGTCGAAGGCGGCCTCAGCAACCCTGTACTGATGAACGGCAACCAGAGCATATACATAGTCACTTCGCTACTGGTGCTGGCCGGAGCCATAGGCTTTCCGATTCTGGTAAACATAAAGGACAGCTTTGCCGACTACCTGGGACGTTTTGCCTCGTGGCTGTTTCGACGCCGCCGCCCGGCACGCATAGTCCATCTGTACAGCCTCAATACCAAACTTACACTCCTAACCACACTGCTGATTCTGGGCGTATGCTCGGTTGCCTTCTTTCTGCTTGAAAGCCACAACAGCATGCGCGGCATGGACTGCTACGAACGGATAGTGCAGTCGGTGTTCAACTCGCTCACCCCCCGAAGCGCCGGCTTTGCCTCGGTCGACCCGGCATCGTTCCTGCCGGTAACACTGCTGATAGTAATGCTGCAGATGTGGATAGGCGGCGGCTCGCAGTCGATGGGCGGCGGCATAAAAGTGAACACCATAGCCACAATGATTCTGAATCTGCGCGCAATAATCACCGGCCAGAGCGGTGCCGTGGCTTTTAAGCGCCGTATAGCCACCGACTCCATCAGGCGCGCCAACGCCGTGATATTTCTCAGCTTCATATCAGTAGCTGTATATACCTTGCTGCTGATGTTGCTTGAACCAGGGCTTGACACCCGAAGCGCCGTATTTGAGGTGGTATCGGCCATATTCACCGTAGGCACATCGTTAGGCGCCACAGCCAAGTTAGGCATAGGCGGTAAGATACTTGTATGCATGGCCATGTTCCTGGGTCGTGTGGGCATAATATCCATACTCCTGGGCTTCGCAGGCAACAAGCGCGACACGGCCATGCACTACCCCAAAGAAAGCGTAATAATCAACTGACAATCATCCTACATCTATATGCGTTACCTTATAATCGGTCTGGGCATCTATGGCTCCAACCTCGCCCGCGACCTCACCGACATGGGCCATGAAGTAATAGGCGCCGACATTCGCCAGAGCAACATCGAAGCCATCAAGGACTATATCTCCACTGTCTATCTTATCGACACCACCGAGGAAACCGCCATAGGCGTGCTGCCACTGAAAAACGTCGACCTGGTAATTGTGGCCATAGGCGAAAACTTTGGAGCCAGCGTCAAAACAGTGGCCCTGCTGAAGCAGAACGGCGTAAAACACATTTATGCCCGCGCTATCGACAAACTCCATGAGTCGATTCTGCAGGGCTTCGAGGTTGAGCGCATTATCACGCCCGAACAGCGCGCCGCCTCCGACCTCAGCCACGAAATGGAACTGGGCACGGCTATCGAATCGCTCGCTGTCGACGCCGACAATTTCGTACTCAAATTTCACGCCCCGCAGTTTTTCAGAGGACTTGCCTACACCGACCTCGACCTTGAGCGCAATTACAACCTGCGCCTTATAGCCGCCGCACGACCGGTTGAACGAAAAAACCTGATGGGAATATCACGACCGGTACCCGAGATTCTCGACTTGTCGAAACCAGGACTGAAGGTTCTTGATGGCGACATTCTGACAGTATTCGGCTCTCGCCACGACTTCAAGAACCTGTATAAACATATAAAGTAAGACAGCAATAAAAAAAACGTCGGGAATCAGATAGACTCCCAACGCTGTCATACTTTGCTGCTGTTCATCAGAAATAAAAGTTCATGCTCTTGGGGTAAAACAGCATGGCCGAGCCTACCTGCTGAGCCTGCGACTCGCCCATCGAATTGGCCACGATGGCCAGGGCAAAACGCAGCGCAGCGCTTGGGCCGTTGCCGGTTATAAGCTTGTCGAGGGCTATTACAGGAGCGTCGCGCATAATGGCACCTGCCGCCCGACAGTCTTTATCGAAGCCGGGGTAGCACGTGGCTTCCTTATCCTTGAGCAGCCCGAGCGGAGCCAGCACAACAGCCGGAGCAGCACAGATAGCGGCTATTTTGCCTCCGCGGCTTGCATGCGAGGTAAGCAGTTGCTGAAGTTTCTCACACTCGTAGAGGTTGGTCGAACCCGGCATGCCGCCGGGAAGTATCAGAAACTCGGCATCGGTATAGTCGCTGTCGTCGAACAGCAAATCGGCTGTCACTTCGATGCCGTGTGCGCCCGATACATGCTCTGAGCTTGAAACCGATACAGTCTTGATGTCCATTCCGGCACGACGAAGTACATCTACAACTGTAAGCGCTTCAATTTCTTCGAAGCCCTGAGCTAAGAAAAGATAATTACGATTCATGATTCTAAATGGTTTTGATAGATTGTTCGACTTATAGATGCTATTAAAATAGGTGCCTCCAAAAAGCAACTTATGCGATTAACACGGATTTGAGAGCATTGGTTCGCCCTGCTTGCGTTTTAAAAGCTTTTTTCGTATCTTTGAGGTTTAGAACTTTTAAAAATAAATATGACATACGCAAAAGTAAAGAATAAAGAAGCTCTTATTATTCAGGTTTTATGAAAAAAATATATTTTACGCCGCTAATATACGCAATATTTCTATTTCTTGCAAGTTGTAGCGATTATTTTTATAACTTTTCGGGTTATACCTGGGGTACTACATATAATATTCGCTACCGCGCCGACAATAGGCTCGACGATTCAATCACCGGAGCAATGCAGCTTATTGATTCGTCGCTGAGCATGTTCAATCCATTCTCCACAGTGGCTCGCATTAATGCCGGCAGCGACATGACCGCCGATTCGATGTTGGCCGAGGTTCTGGATCTGTCACGGCTGGTACACCGCGCCAGCAATGGTGCTTTCGACCCCACGGTAGGGCCGCTTGTGGAGCTATGGGGCTTCGGCACCCATGGCGAGCAGTCCGCCCCCGACTCGGTTGCCGTAGCAGCGGCACTTGCCCGTGTGGGCCTCGACAAATGCCATATTGCCGGCGGACGCATCGAAATGGACTCCGACAGCATGCGCCTTGACTTTTCGGCTATTGCCAAAGGCTACGGAGTAGATTTGGTAGCGCGCGTGCTGCAGCGCAACGGATGCTCCGATTATATGGTGGAGATAGGCGGCGAAATAAACGCACGCGGCCTCAATCCGCAAGGTCAGCCCTGGCGTATACAAATAGATGCTCCGCTAACCGATGTCGACGGCCATACCACCCACGACCGCCTAATGGTGGTGGAACTGCGTGATGCCGCCATGGCTACTTCGGGCAATTACCGCAATTACCGCAACATGCCCGATGGCAAGCGCATAGGCCACACCATCAGTGCCGTCACAGGCTATCCGGTGGTCACGTCGACACTCAGTGTTACTGTGGTGGCTTCAGAGTGCGCTCTTGCCGATGCTATTGCCACAGCGGCAATGGCTATGCCCTACCCTGAGGCCCGCGCCATGGTTGACAGTATGCCCGATGTAGAGGCTCTGTTTGTAATCGATTCTCCTGAAGGCATGCAGACTATCACTACCGACGGTTTTCCGGCTCCTGCTATTTAGAAATTGACCGGAAAGGGCTTTAACGATTTCATAAAGTTAAATTCAATCATTCTATTAACGCGAGTTCGGGATAAGAATATTTAATTTACTATAGAGTATCGGGCGGCCTGTCAGGGTCGCCTGATTCATTTGTATAGGTTGAAACTAATCCCAGAGGACAAGCTGCCCGTTTGACTCGGGTACCTCAAAGTCGAAGTTCACTCCAGGCTTTGTGGCAAAGAAACAATAT
>CAJTRC010000029.1 GCA_910578365.1 uncultured Muribaculaceae bacterium | reverse complement strand
CTTTGCCTTTGCGAATGTCTAAATACATACTTTTATAATTAGAACACGGTAGAACAAAGATACAAAGAAAAATTGACTCTACCAAATTTAAAGCCAATTATTTACAAATTATTTTTTAATGAAACTCCCAAACTCCCGTTCAACTTTTTTATGGTGTTCCTTATCCCGAACTCGCGTTAACACTCTCAGATATATGGTATAATATCACCTGTGCCTATGTATTTTCACAAAAAATACGCTAAAAAACGGGGTCGAACTTTTTTTATCGTTTTTTTTGTTTGTCAAACCATAATTTTTTACTAATTTTACCCCCGTGAACATTTTTTGTTCCTGCTTTCATTTCCGGCAGCGGCTTGAACAAGCGGCTGATCGAAGTCAAACTACCGTGCGAAACCAACTAAATCAACATTATTATATATAATATATGAAAAAACTTTTACTATGTTCAATGGTTGCATTGGCTGCTTATGGCGCTAATGCCCAGACTTCTTTCACCTACGGTATATGTACCGACAATATCAACGGTGTTGGTACTGGTATAGCCGGAACTAACTACAGCGCGGCTATCGAGGTGCCCGAAGAAGTGGCAAAAGCCATGCAGGGCTCGCAGCTTACTGCTGTTTCTGTAGGCTTTAACAGTGGCCTGTCCAAGGACGCAACCATATATCTTACCTACGACCTGAAAGGCGAACCATTCTATACTCAGTCTGAAACAAAATTTCTGAAAGCAAAAAGTTTTACGACTGCCACTCTCGATACTCCTTACGAAATTGAAGGACGCAAATTCTACATCGGATACACCTATCGTCAGACTCGCAGCAACGACAAACCTATAGCCTTCGATGCCGAAGCGCTCGATGGTGTGGGCTTGTTCAGCCACCTTGGAATATGGCCCGATGGCGGTACTCCGGAGTGGAACGTGTTTCCGTCATTCGGCTCTGTCTGCATACGTGGTATAATAGAGGGTGACAACCTGCCTTCCAATGCACTGTTGCCTCTGAGGCTGTCATTGCCAAAGTCGGTGGGCGTGAATGTCGACTTCAATTATTCGGTGGACGTATATAATATTTCGTCATCTCCGGTTTCGAGTGTTTCGCTGTCTGCGGCTTTCGGTTCCGACAATCCGATTTTGTCGACTGTAGCGTTAGACAATGTCATAGAACCTATGGGAAAAGCTACTGTGGCTTTGAAAGGCCGTACATCGCAGGAAAATTCCGAACTGCCTGTGTCGCTTAGTATAAGCGGAGTCAACGGCGCCGAAAACCTTCTTGCATCTGTCGTGGCAAGCACTAAAGTATTGGCATCGGACTTCGTAAAACCACGTATTGTGGTAATTGAAGAGGGTACAGGCACAGGCTGCGGATGGTGCCCCGCCGGTTATGTGGCTATGGAGCACATGCGCGAGAATTACCCTGATACCTATCTGGGCATTGCCGTGCACAACTATCCGGGCGACCCGATGAAGTGCTCATCTTATTCTAAATGGGATGATATGTATGGTGCCGGCTACCCCTACGCAAGCATCAACCGTAGCGGCAGTTACGGTACTTTCACTCCTAATCTCACCATCTGCGAAGCCTATTACAAGGAGCTTGAAGGTGTGGTTGATCTCGACCTCAAAGTCAGCGCCGAACTCGCCGACGAAAGCGGTGAATCAATCTTTGTTCGCACTACAGCACGATTTGGCAACGATGTCGAAAGCCACAACTACGGCATAGCCATAGTGCAGACTGAAGACAATGTAGGCCCCTACAGCCAGAACAACTACTACAGCGGAGGTAAGAACGGCAATATGTACGGTTGGGAAAATAAGCCCGGTTCGGTGCAGGTAATGTATAATGATGTTGCCCGCCGTATTGACCACTGGAACGGTAAGGACGTATTCCCCGCATCGCTCTCGCGCGGTCAGGAATATACTTACGACGAAACAGTTCCTGTAGGTTCGCCACAGCGACAGAAAATCGAAGACACTACAGTGGCTGCCCTGCTTATTGATCGCTCCACCGGCGAGATTGTTACTGCCGCCAAATGTCGTGTGGGCGAGAAGTCATCAACCGGCGACATCATGGCATATACTTCATCGGTACGCGCTCTGCCCGGCGCTATTTCGGTCGAAGGCGATTTCACCACAGCCGAAATTTATCGTCCCGACGGTTCGAAAGCTGCTACCCTCAGCCGGGCCGGTCGTGTCGAACTGCCCGCAGGCATCTATATCGTGAGCGTGTTCGAGTCAGGCCGCGTATCCACTACTAAGCTGATTGTAAAATAATCCATCTATAAAAACATAACAATTAAATGAAATTTACACGTATCGCACTGCCGGTACTCGCAGCTGCGCTTATGTCGCCGACTGCATCCGCGGCAGAAGAAACATGGAAGTCAATTGGAACAGGAACGTTCCGCGAAAATTTCCTGCATACCTGGTATATCTACTCCGATTTTCCGGAAGTGGAAGTTGAGGTTATGGAGAGTGAACAGACCCCCGGCCGCTATCGTATCATGAACCCGTATAGCAATTATCCCGACTTTATTGGCAGCCCCGGCTGTCTGGAGGGTGAATGGTATATCACCGTGGATGCATCCGATCCGGTACACTGCTATATCGAAACAAGCAAAACCGGCTATATTGCCGGCGATGGTCAGATGCTTATTGTCGGTTCGGTGGCTGATGACTATTACAACAACCGTTACGGAGACTGGGTGCTTGCCGACGAGGAAAATGTCTGTGGCAAACTCGTAGACGGAGCCATCACATTCCCGCCGATGGCACTTCTTGGTTCGTTGTGGGAATACGATCAGGAGTGGACCGACGACATTCAATATGCGCGTTGCGACCAGAAAGGCATGTTCAGACTCAAACTGCCCGGTGCGCCAGACCTTGATATTACCGGCAACCTTTTAGGTATCAATGATGAACAGACTCATCTTAATTTTGAAATCGCACTCGGTAAGTCGGTTGAAAAAGCACGTGTAGCCATTGTTGAGCGCGACAAGGCAGAATCCGCAGTCGAAGGAATTGTCAACGGCACAATCCTGTCTGAAGAAATAAGCGAAAGTGGCAATGTTGCCGTTCCTTACACCGGTGACGGTTTCTATACTCTGTTTGTGGTGCCCTATTATGAAGGTACTCCCCGCACGGCTTATAGACGCGACATGGAAATATCGTTCGACACCTCAGTGTGGCGCAAGGCCGGTAAAGCGACTTATTGCGAACGTCTGATTTCGGATTGCGGCGAGCTTATCCCTGTCGGATTCATATTCAATAAATATGACTATGAAGTAGAAGTGGAAGAAAGCGTTGAGCGTCCGGGCTACATTCGTCTGGTGGATCCCTACGGTCCTGCATGGCCACTGACCGGAGGCTACAAATACGACGATTCGCGCCGCTGGTATATCTATATAGATGCCACCAATCCCGACGAAGTCGTGCTTGAGCATGCCGCCGGTCTTGGTGTGGACATCACTTATGGACGCATGGAAGTATGGTCGAAAGCCGACCGTTGCTTCAACGACCCCAATTACTTCTTTCATGGTCGCGAGGACGCTATAAGCCAGGGCTTCTTCGGAAGTTTCGTCAACGACGAAATCACCTTCCCAAAAAACTCGCTCTGTTTTAAAGTGGCCGAAATTAATCCCAATACATGGTATGAAACCAACAGCCGTGGCGAGTTCTCGGTGAAATTCGCTCCCGGTCAGATTTACGGTCAACAGTCAGGTATCGAGTCAGTTGCCGTCGACAGCAACGATGCCCCTGTGGAGTACTTCCGTATCGACGGTACTCAGGTTTCCGCCGACCGTCTTGTTCCCGGTGTATACATTGTGCGCCAGGGCAAAAACGTAAGCAAGACCATAATACGTTAACCATTTAAACCAAATACTAATGAACCAAAAACTTATCGCATTAGGCACCGGTCTGCTCTTTACAGGAGCAGCCTTTGCCGTCACCCCGACTACACTGAGCTTCCCTGAGATGCTTCAGGTACCTACAGGTCAGGAAATGCCCCGGTCATCGTCGTCGATGCAGCGAGCACCGCTGAATCCCAACAAAGACAAGGGTACCAAAATTTTTGCCCATACTCGCAATGGATTTGATTATGATTTGACAGCACACTATCTGGATTTCTACTCCAAGGAACCCCAGAAACTCAACAAACTCGAAAGCTGCATACTCACCTTCGGTAACCGCTGGGACCGTGATAACCCCCGTATGCTTGGTCCTGTGGCCGGTGTATGGGCCGGCGACGCTTACTACACTCACCGTATAGTGTACTATTCGCTGGGTATTACCCGTCTCAACAATTGGGTAAAGGTTGACCCTGAAACCGGCTATTCCGAGCAGTTGCAGCTGCTGAATGAATCCGGTTATGACCCCAAGTGGTGGCAGATTCCGCAAGCACTTCTGTGGAATCCCAACGATCCCGAGCCACTCTATGCCATGGTCCGCAACGACGACGGTTCTATTACTTCGGTAATCTATACTGTCGACAAGGCTACCGGTGAGTACAAGTCCAAAGTTGCCACTCTGTCGCAGTACTACATGGCTGCTGCCTACAATTATGAAAACCAGCTTATGGCCCTCCGCTGGGAAGGCGATGAAGAGGGTAACAATATAGGCACCCGCCTGGATGTCCTCGATCCTGAAGACAATTTCAGAGTTATCAGCTCAACCCCCATTCTTGTAAACGGCAGACCTTATAGAATGCTTTACGATGAGAACAACCTTACCTGCGACTATGCAACCGGCGAGCTGTGGTGGTCGGCATGGGGCTGTCTCGATGGCGAAGAAGAGTTCACCAACAACTATATCATAAAAATCGACCCGCTGAACGGCGCTACCGAGAATATCGGTACCGTAGGTATCCGCGAAGGCCTTGACGGTCTGTATGTACCTTACGGCGAACTCGGCGATAACATTAATGCCCCTGCACGTGTCGAAAATCTGAACTTTACCAAAGACGCCAACGGCGACAACAAGGTTACTCTGTCGTGGGACAATCCTGCCACCCGCTGGAATCGCCGTCCCCTCAGCAACCTCAGCGAGGTGTGGATTTACCGCGACTCATATAGCGGTGAGCCTGTAGCCAAGCTGCCTGCAACAGGTAAGGAAGGTAAGTCCATGACCTACGTTGACGAAGGTGCCTCTAACGGCGTGCACAAATACTATGTAGTGCCGGTGAATGCAAAAGGCCGTGGTGTTCCACGCAATATCGATGCTTTTGTAGGCCGCGACGTGCCGGGCCCGGTAATGAATGTCGTAGCCACAACCACCGATGGTAAGTCGGTACAGCTCAGTTGGGATATACCCGAACGTGGCGACAACGACGGCTGGTACGACGCATCGGATCTCACCTACACCATCACACGAATGCCCGACAAGGTTGTAGTCGGTACTGTAAAGACCACAAACTTCAGCGACAATACCATGGGCGAGGCCAACTATTACTCTTATTCGGTAGTGGCCTCCAACGGTGAAGGCAAAGGCTCAGCGGCAGTGTCGAACGCCGTACTTGCCGGTACCGGTATCCGTCCGCCTTTCAGCACACTCTTTGAATCTAAAGCCGAGGCTTCGCGCTTTTCTACAATCGACAAAAATCGCGATGGAAGTATGTTTGAATACACCGGCAACTCTCATATAATGAGAGAAACATTCGCGCTGTTGATGTCGAACGGAGAGAACGACGACATTTTGGTAACACCTACTCTGCTGCTTGAAAAGGGCAAGACCTACAAGGTCACATACAATGAATATTTCGGCGGTATGGGCAGCGGAAGCCGGGAGTCGGTACAATCCGTACGCATAGTAGGCGGTACCACGCCCACAGCTGAAGGCATGACAGATATTTTGTTTGAAGACCTTGAGAGAAATATTCAGTTCTCCGCCAATGGCGAAACCTACACTGCATATTTCAAATCTCCGGTTGATGGTGAATACTATGTCGGTTATGAGCTCTTGACCAAGAATGAAGCGGACATGTGGCTTTACATAGAAGGTTTCTCTATAGAAGAAGTTCCGGCTGATGACCTTGCTGCAGAATCTATCGATGGACACCTCTATCTGAGTACAATCGAGAATAATCTCTTCACGGTAAAAATCTATAACAACGGCGAAAATAAGCAGAGCAATTATTCGGTGAAGCTTGCTTATCTGGGCAATGACAAGTCGCCGGTTGTGTTCGCTGAAACCGATATTGTACCCGAAATCGAATCGCACCAGACCGATTATGTGGAAATCGAAGCAACAGTTCCGGTATTGGGAGCACAGACAATTGTAGCGATTGTAGCTCTTGAAGGCGACGGCAATCCGTCGAACGACATGACCGAAGGGCTGTTAGCAAATTGTGAGGAAGTGCCTGCTCTGAATGTAACGGTAGAAGATGTGACTACGGCCGCGACTCAGACCAACCTGCCGCTGAACCACTTCATGGCCTGTACAGCAAGTCAGACCATATATACCCCTGACGTGACATTCTTTGACCGTATCTACAAGGGCAAGACTCCGCAGATTACCCGCATAGCATGGGAATACAAGTCGCTTGAAGAATTTATTCCTTTCGACGGTACCAAGGTATCGGTTTATCTCAGCCAGACCGACCTTACCGGTTACGGCAGAAGCGCCAACTTCATTCCCGTCACCGATGCTCCGCTTTTCGAGGACTATGTGGCATTCTATAACGGACGCAATTATATGGTAGTTGATTTCGAAGAAGGCTATAAATTCGATCCGACCCGTCCGTTGGTTGTTACTGTCGCAAAGGAAGAATCTGAACACCAGCAGTACCTGTTGGACTGGAGCACATTCAACGGCGACTGGGGTGCTGAATTATACCCGTCGATGCGCTATCAGGGCGGTTCCGCATTCGATCCGGCTAAGCCGTCAGGTGTAAGCATGGCTTACGCTCCGCTGATTCACCTCAGTGTGAATACCGGAGAAAGCGGCGTTGACGAAATCGTGCTCGGCGGTGACGGCGCCGTATACTATAATGCAGCCACTGCTTCGGTCGAAAGTCTTGATTTCGAAATGACATCGGTTGAAGTGTATGACCTCTCCGGCAAGCTCATCAAGACTGTTGCTGTGGCAGAAGGAGCAAATTCGGCATACATCGGCTGTGACAAGGGTATTTACCTGCTCAAGGTCAACGGTGCCGAAAGTGTATTCACACTTAAAGTTCGAATCTGATACCTTACAAATAACCCGGAGGCAATTCTTTTGCCTCCGGGCTTTCCAGATTATTATACCAATTAAATATTCACACAATGAGAAAAACGTTACTTACATTGATGGCTGCAACAGCTATCGGTATGTCTGCTTTGTCGGCGGTTGCTCAGGATGAAGTTTTGGAGGCTACCGTAGCCGGGATGGAGTACAAGAACTGTAGCTATCCTATTAACAGCAACAAAAACGCAGACAAATATCAGGGTTGTCAGACTCTGTACCCTGCAAGTACTATGGACGCAGCTCTTCAGGAAGCCCCCGCCTATGCAGTTAAGGAGCTTATTCTTCCGTTCTCGAATCATAAAGATGCCATACCCTATCCGGTATCAGGAAAGGTGCAGATGACGGTTTATCTCGGCACAAGCGATGATAGAACCCTCGACGCTTTTATTCCCGAGTCGGAACTCGTAGAAGTATTCAGCGGCGAAATCGACCTGTCCAATCCGCAGATTCAATCTGAAAAAGCTCTGAGATTCCCTGTCGATGCCAACTTTGTGGTAAATCAGGGCAAGAGTCTTGTGGTAGCATATCAGCATGAGATTACCGAGGCCTTTTCTCGCCCACTTTACTTTGGCGATCCCTCTGCCGGCGGCGGTACGCACACCCGTTATTACGCAAATAGTTCAATGAACAGGGCCTTCGCCGATAATCCCGGTCATGATTTCACGGAATATGTAACTTCGCTTAACATCAAATATACTTTGGCTGATCCCGAAGAAGAACCCGGCGGCGAAATCGGCGATATTGTGGAGGCTAAGGTTGTTGGCGGCAGCTACTCGACTACCGAACACCCGATATGCGTGAATAGCTGGAATCTCTACTCAGCTTCGCAGGCCCTTTATCCGGCTTCTGTTCTTGACGCTGCAGTAAAGGTTGAAACATATACTGTAAAAGAACTTGTATATCCCCTGTTAACCGCTCCGTCGTCCGGTAAAGTTAAAGTGACCGCATTGCTGGCCACCTCCGATGCAACCGTACTTTCGGAAGCTTTGCCTCAGGAGGCGTTCACTGTAGTGGCAAGCGGTGTTGAAATCGACTTCTCTACTGTTACCGACGGCTGTCTGCGCATACCTCTGACTAAACCGTACATAATGCATAAGGGCGAGTCGATGGTTGTAGGCCTGCTGGCTGAAATCGATGAGTACAATCGTCCGAACCCGTATCCTGCATTCATCAACGGTGAAATCGGTGTGACCGGCGCTCACACCAGGTATTATTACGGTGATAGCGAACCTCTGGGCGTTACCAATGTAAACTATGATACACAATATGTAGGCGGCCTGAACCTCGTGTTTATGATTGGCGAGGAAGAAGAGCCCCAGCCCGTGGATGTAGTAGACCTTGCAGCTATCGGTCTTACCGTTCCCTCCGGTGAAATTTACGCCGGCAAGCCGTACGAATTTATTGCCAACCTGAAGAACAACGGCACACAAACCGTTGAAAACTACAAAGTAGAAATTGTAAACGTAGAAAACAACGAGGTACTTGCATCGGTTGAAGATCCCAAGTCGATTCTGTCGTTGCTCGAAGTATCGGTACCCATGACCGTAACATTCAAAAATGGTGGCAACTACCAGCTGGCAGCCCGCGTAACTATTGAAGGCGACGAAGACAACGAAAACGACTGCAGCGAGCCTGTGGCAGTGGAAGTACTGTCGCTCGACTACAAAGCAGTGTCGGTTACCGGCAAAACCGAAGTTTTACCCGGCGAAGAACAGACATATACAGTAACAGTTGCCAACGATGGCAATTCGGAACTTACCGGTTACAGTGTCGAACTGTATGTCGTACGTGATCAAATCGCAGACCAGCTTATCGGCAGCAGCTATGAAAATGCCGCTATTGCAGCAGGTGAAACTGCAGAGTTTGAGTTCAAGCACAGCTTTGAGCTTGCCGGCGAGTATGGCCTGAAGGCTGTAGTTAATATCGAGGGTGGCGAACCCAGCGTAACTCCTGTACTCGAAGTTTCCTCGCTTCTTGAAGGAATTCTTTCACCGGTAATCAAGGAGCAGCTGCCCAAGTGGAATGGTACTGAGTTTGACCTGCAGAATAGAGCATTCTGTCGTCGTGATTATAAGAATACTGCATGCCAGATACTGTATCCGGCTTCATTCTTCGGTGAGCACCAGAATGATTACCAGCTGCAGTCGCTGACTCTTACTGTTGTCAAGGAAGAATATGTTATTGAGCCTATGTACATAAAAGTCTACATGGCTCAGACCGACCGTACCAGCGGTTACACTAAAGAATCAGATCAGGTAGAAGTTGTGCCTGCCGAAGATTTCGTGCTTGTTTACGACGGCTTGCTTTCTACCATACAAAGCCCCGATAAAACTCAGGACGTAGAACTGAAACTTCAGAAATTATTTACACTTGAAAGCGGCAAAGGCCTGGTACTGAATGTAGAAGCTACAATGCAGCGCGCAGGCTATACAGCGCTTCTGCTTGCGAGTGCTACTACCGATGTCAACCATCTGTGCTACAATTACAATAAGTCTATATATGGTGAATATAACAGAGCTTGTTATGTAGCTAATACTCTGCCCTGCATCACCTTCGGCTACGCACTCGAACCGCTGCCTGCTGTTGCCGACATCGAGGCTACCAGCCTTTCGGTTCCCAACGAGGATGTTAATGCAGGTGAAGAACTCACCTTCCGTGTTAACTTCGAGAACAAGGGTACTGTGGATATTGAGGAATACACTATCGAACTCCTCTCGATTGCCGGCGACGGCGAAGCTACCGTGCTCGAAACTTACGAAGGTATCCGCTATCTGGCTCCCGGACAGACTTCGAACCAGCCCATGAAGTACACCTTCGAAGAGGCCGGTGAATACAAGCTTGCCGCTCGCCTGATTGTGGAAGGCGATGCCGATGACACCAACAACCAAACTCCCGCCGTCGAACTTACCGTAGGCGAAAAGAGCGGAATCGAGAATCTTGTTGCAGAAGGCAGCCTCAGCTACAACGCAGCCGCCCGCACCATCGACGTTAACCTCGGTGCTTGCGTGGTAAGCGTATGCGACCTCGCCGGTCGTGCAGTTGCTGTATACGAAGTTGAAGGCGCAGCTCAGCTGCCCGTAAGCCTGCCTGCCGGTGTTTACGTTGTTAACGCCAACGGCAAGGCCCTGAAAATTCGCATCTGACACTATGTACTTAAGCAGTGACGCGGTTCGACCGCGCCACTGCTATTTTTTCAAACCAATTAATTCCATAGTTTTATGAAACCGACTACACTAATTTTACCGGCGCTGCTGCTTGCCATGTCCGGTAATGCTCAGGCGCAGCTTTTTAAAGTCACACCGCGCGCGAGCGAAAGCCAGGAATTTACTGCACGTAATAAGGCGGCCAAGGCTCCTATGATGATGCAAAGCAAGGGCATGACCATAGCTTCGCGAGTGATGGGATTCGGCGGCGAAGCCATTACCGAAGTTGAAAAGTACGGCGAACTCGAACTGGTGCTCCACGAAGACTTTTCGCTGCTTACAGCAGGCAGCGAGGCCGAGCCCGCCACTAATGTAAAACTGACACTGGATGATTCCGAAGCAGAGTATCCCTGGTGGAACTTCGATCCCAAGTATACCCATGAGCCCCACTGGGGCGTAGGCGGCGAAGCCCCCGGTGTGGCATGTCCCGCAGGCGGCTGCCTGTACATGGAGGCTGTGAGCAACGGCGATAATAAAGCACCTTCGCAGGCCCATGTCAATACCACCCTGGTGGATGTGAGCAAGTACGACGGCACCGCAGTGCTTGAGTTCCGCGCACGTACCAAGAACGCAGGCGAAACCTACGATTGCCTGTGGATAGAAATGGCAGAAACCAACAACATGGGTCCGAGCTGGCACATGCCCGAAGAGCAGGTAATCGTGGCCGGTATACCATCGGAGTGGACTACTTACCGCATTGTATTCCGCGACTGCGGCCCCACCACAATATTCAACATGGTTGCTTATCTGCCCGGCAACGTATATCTCGACGATATTAAGGTTTATCAGCTCAAGCCCAATCTGGAGCGCCCCGAAGTATTCTCGCACAGCGAGTACAAGGGTGTGTCGTTCGTAGCCAACTGGAGTGCTGTCGAAGGCGCTACCGGCTACCTGCTGAGCGTATACCACGATGTGCCTTCGAGCGACCCCTCCGCTCCGTTCGGCTCTACCGAAAAGGAATACATCATCACCGACAAAAAGTTGACCGACAACAAATGCACCGTGTCTGATCTCGTGTCGGGCGAAATCTATTACTACACCGTAAAGGCTATCGACGACAACGGCCACACATCGATTGAAAGCTTCCCCTGCCGCGTGTACGACCTCGAAGTACCTGTAATGGGCGAGGTGGATATACTCAACGGCTGGACTTACACCGCCAGCTGGAACGATGTTCCCGGTGCCGAAGTGTACAACTACTTTGCTTTCGACAAGCGCGAAGCTGATGCCGACGGCCTCTTTGTGGTGACCGACGAAGACTTCACCGGCATATGCGACCTCGAAGGAAACGAAACCGGTTTCACTATCGAATCGCCCTGGACCAAGACATACGATGTTTACTACAGCCGCGAACTCAAACAGCAAGGCTGGAAAGCTACCCACGCTTGCCCCTACACCAACTTCCTCTGTCTTGATGCCTTCTTCTATGAATCGGGCGGCAGCCAGGCAGGCCTTACATCGCCTGAGTTCGACTTCAGCAAAGATGGCGGCAAGTTTACTCTTACCGTTGACCTTGCAGGTCAGACCAGCCGCGTTGAAGGCGAAGACGGCAAAGAGTACTTCTACACTACTCAGTGCTGTGCCGCTCTGTTCAACTGGAGCGACGCTCTCGGCGATTTCGAACAGGTAGAGCTCCTCTACCCCGAAACCAAGGTTACCGGAAGCTGGCAGACTTTCAACTTCAACTTCACCAAGGGTACCGAGCGTTCGATTGTAGGCATATTCGCAATCGGCAGCTACGATAACCTCTATGTCGACAACCTGAAGATTACCCAGAACTACAAGGCCGGCGAATATCTGATTGAGCCATTCCGCTTCAAACAGTACCACGGCTCGGAATTCGGCGATATCGCCACCACGATTGACATCGAGGTTCCCGAACGTGTACAGGGTCTGGACATCTATCACCAGGTTAGCGCCTTTGGCCGCCAGGTCGACAAATACGGCCAGAGCTACGACGACCGCGAGAGCGATTACTCTCCTTTGGCGTTCGTTATGAGTTCTACCTCAGGTGTTGAGAATGTAGCTGTAGACTCCGATGAGTCAGCAGCCGAATACTTCCGCATCGATGGTGTACGTGTAGCTTCTGACAAGCTTACCCCCGGTGTTTATGTTGTCCGCAAAGGTAAGACTGTAAGCAAGCAGGTGGTTAAGTAATCAACCGCAGCAAGCATTAAAAAAATGCGATGGCACAGCGCCATCGCATTTTTTTTGTTCGTTGTTGTGACGGCATCCCCCGACACCCGCAAGCGAGGGTAGTGGCGAACGACGGCGGGCGAGTACGATAGCATTTCCTAACTGCCCCGCCGGAGTCAAAATAAGAGCCGCCCGTCGGATGGCGACGGGCGGCTATGAAGGATAGTATGTTTGCTGTTTTATTTCACAATAGACTCGGGCAGGATGGGCATGGCGCCGGCCTGGGTGCAGACGTATGCAGAGGTTTCAACTGCCTTGCGGTGGGCTTCGGCGATAGGTTTACCGAGCAGAATCGAGGAGATGAAAGCAGCAGTGAACGAGTCGCCGGCGCCTACTGTATCGGCAACCTCCACACGTGGAGTGGGCTGGAACGATACGTTGCCGGGAGTGAACACGTAGCTGCCGTTGATTCCGCAAGTGAGAATGAGCATCTTAAGGTTGTACTTGCCCAGCAGAATCCAGCATTTGTCCTGCAGGTCTATGCCGGGGTAACCGAACATGCGGCTTACAGTGACAAGCTCCTCGTCGTTGATTTTTAAGATGTTGCAGCGCTTCATGCTGTTGCACAGAATATCTTTGTTGTAGAAGCCCTGGCGCAGGTTCACGTCGAATACTACCAGCGGGTCGTTGTCGTCGGGCATGGCGTCGAGGAAGCGGTTGATGGTGTTGCGTGACACCACGTTGCGCTGAGCCAGCGAGCCGAAGCATACGGCGCGGGTGCGCTGAGCGATATTCTCGATTTTGGCTGTGTAGGGTATATTGTCCCATGCCACATTTTCCTTGATGTCGTAAACGGGCACCCCGGCCTGGTCTATCTCAACCTGTACGGTGCCGGTGGGATAAGCCACACGCTCGATGTTGTGGTTGAGCTGTTTGGTATCGAAATTATCAACGATTTCGTTGCCGAGGTCGTCGTTGCCGACGGCACTGATAACGCAGCTGTCGAGGCCGAACTGCTTAACGTGATAAGCGAAATTTGCCGGCGCGCCGCCTATTTTCTTTCCTTCGGGGAGCATGTCCCATAGGGCTTCGCCCATGCCTACTACAAGGTCTTTCATGATTTTATGCTGTTATTGGTTTTTGATTTTCATGGTGTAGACAAGCAGGTAAAGCACGCCTGCCGACATAACTATTATAGAGCCGAGCTGACCTACAGCACCTGCAGCGGCACCCATGCCGAGCGGGAAGATGGTACCGCCGAAGAGGCCCATAATCATGAGGCCCGAAACCTCGTTGCGCTCGGCGGGAGCGGCGATAAGGGCCTGTGAGAATACCACCGAGAAGATGTTGGAGTTGCCCACGCCGATAAGGCCGATGCCGGTGAAGAGCATGGTAAGGTCGTGGCAGGTCATAAGTATAACCATGCCTGCAGCCATAAGCAGCACGCTGATGAGGAAGAAGCTGCGCGGAGGCATCATACGCAGTATGAAGGCGCCCAGGAAGCAACCGGCTGTACGGCAGATGAAATACACGGTGGTGCCGAAGATGGCCTCGTTGAGGGCCAGACCCAGGCGTTCGCTTATAACCTTGGGTGCGTAGGTGTTGGTGCCCACGTCGATGCCCACATGGCACATGATGCCTATGAAGCAGAGCAGAATGAACGGGCGGCCGAGCAGACGCACACATTCGCCTATGCCGGATACCTTGTCGGGCTTCTCCTCATGGATGGGTGTGGCGCCCAGGGCAGCCAGCGACAGCAGGCAGATTACGGCGTAGATAAGGAACAGGATGCGCCAGTTGAGGCCGAAGGTCATCATGGCAGTGGCGGCGCCCCAGGGTGCTATAAGTGTTGCCGAGAACGAGGCTATGGCTTTCACAAACTGGCCGAAAGTTAGGGTCGAAGCCAGTTTGTCGCTGCTTATAAGGTTTGTAACCAATGGGTTGAGCGAGGTCTGCATAATGGCGTTGCCTATGCCCAGGAAGGAGAACGAAAGCAGCATAATCATGTAGCTTTCGCCAAACAGCGGTATAAGCAGCGATATGAAGGTTACGGCCAGCGAGAGAAGCACTGTCTTCTTGCGGCCGATTTTGTTCATGAGCATGCCGGTGGGCACAGAGAAAATCAGAAACCAGAAGAAAACCAGCGAAGGGAAGATACTTGCTGACGCCTCGGAGAGGCCGAGGTCTTTCTGTACATAGTTGGTGGCGGTGCCGACAAGGTCGACGAATCCCATGGCAAAGAAGCAGAGCATCACGGGAATCATCTGAGCCATAGTGCTTTTGCGTGCAGTAGCGGCGGCAGTTTGATTGTTCATGGTGTTATGTTGGATTATTCAGCGTTGATGTTATAGATTTCGAGAGAGTTGAGTCGGGCGCTGCCCTTGGCGGTGGCCAGGCGCAGCGAGGTGTAGGGCTGCGAGGGGAATACCAGATTGGTCATGCAGCTGCGGCCGCCGTTGGCAAACACTTCGATGCTGCTGCGGTCGATAAACATGCGCAGGCTTACCTTGCCGTTGCTTTCGAAAGTGGGGGCCACAGTCACGGCAGGGAAGTCGAGGCTGAAATCGGTGCGTCCGCTTTGGGTGCGGTCGAAGCTCAGAGTGCGGTCGGTGGCATTGTAGGTCAGCACCACCTTTTCGCCCTGCGGGTTGGAGAGAGTGATGTCGACATTGGTTGACGGCGAGTCGAGAGAGAGGCAAATCTCGCATATGCCGTCGTTGTCTGCAGGCAGAGCGTAAGTGCGGCCCTTTTTGGAAATCGAGGCCGAACCGGATTTCTTGACCAGCGAGCCGCGCAGGGCTTCTACTTCGGGGGCAGGTGCTGATGCCACACGCACCATACCCTCGGTGTCGGTAAACAAACTGAGGTCGCGGGGCAGAGTGTTGGCGCTGCGGAACTGCATGGTAGGCACATCGGCCGCATACTGCCAGTTGCTCATCCAGCCCAGGGCCGTACGGCGGTTATCGGGGGCGTTGTACCACGATACCAGGGCGTAGTTGTCTTTGCCGAAGTCGAGCCACTTGGTGGGCACATTGCCGTTGGCATCGAGGTCGGAGGTGAAAGTCTTGCCGTCGAAATCGCCGGTGAAGTACTGCACGCCGCTGCCGCCGAACGGGCCTCCGGGGTTGAGGTTGCAGATCAGCACCCACTTGGAACTGCCGTCAGGCATTGCGAGTTCGAACAGGTCGGGGCATTCCCACACACCGCCCTGGGCGGCCACCTTGCCGAAGGAGCCGTTGAGTGTCCAGTTCTTGAGGTCTTTCGAGGAGAAGAAAAGCATCTCGTGGTCGAGTGCGTGAGCCAGGGTCATGTTCCACTCGCCGGTCTTGTCGTTGTAGAACATCTTGGGGTCGCGGGCCTCGGTCTCAAGTGTTATCACGGGGTTGCCCGGATAAAGCTCGAAAGTCATGCCTCCGTCGTGGCTGTGGGCAATGCTCTGAGTCTGACTGGCGTCGGCGGTGGTATACATGGCCACGACTGCGTCCGAACCGAAGCCGGCAGTGTTGTTTTTATCCATTACGGCACTGCCGCTGAAAATCGAGCCCATGGCCTGAGGTTCGATAGCTGCGGGATGGTGCTCCCAGTTTATGAGGTCTTTGGTTGTGGAGTGTCCCCAGGTCATGTTCTGCCATTTCGAGCCGTAGGGGTTCCACTGGTAATAAAGATGCCAGGTGCCGTTGTCGTAGTACATACCGTTAGGGTCGTTCATCCAGCCCCATAAAGGAGTGTGGTGATAAGCCGGGCGGTATTTTTCGCGGTTTGAGCTGTCGAAGGAGTCATTCAGTCTGATGTTGCTCCAGCACACATCGTCCTTTGCCTCGCGGACCGAGCTGCGGTTTTGCGACGTAAGTACATTCAACACCACATCGTGTCCGGCATATTTTGAAATATCCACAGGCACGGTGTAGTCGACTTTCGACTTGGCCAGACGGATGTAGAAAGTGCGTTCGTACTTGCCGTCGACCAAAAGGCGTACGGCGGCATCGTCCACACTCTCCTGCACCGGCAGGATAAGCAGTGGCGAATCAGAGTTCACTCGGACGAGGGTATTGTTGGTGCCCAGGTGCTCCACGGTCACGCAGTTGTCGGAGGCCGAAGCCGGCAGTGCGGCTAAGAGCAGGCTGAGGGCGGCGATTTTAGAATTTTTGTTCATGGATATAGAAGTTTTTACGCTGCAAATCTACTTATATATCTGCGAGCCGGCAATAACAAATCGTGCATAAAGCATGAAATTTAGTTCAAAGACACAAATTTTACAGCTTTTTGCGCTCTATTTTAAGATTTATGGCTAACTTTGGGCAGTAAAAATCTTGAACCATGAATCCGAAAATATATAATATAGTAAAGAATCACACGCTGCTGTTGCTGCTGTCTGTAGTACTTGTTTCGATCGCCGCGTGCGCTCAGGAGAAGAAATACCGCATAGGAGTGTCGCAATGTTCGAGCGACGACTGGCGCGAGAAAATGAACGACGAAGTACGTCGCGAAGCCCTCTTCCACGAAGATGCCCTTGTAGAGATACGTTCAGCCCAGGATAGTAACGAAAAACAGATAGTCGACATACGCTACTTTATCGACAACGACTTCGACCTCATAGCGGTGTCCCCGAACGAGGCCGCTGCCATAACGCCGGTGGTTAAGGAAGCTTTCGACAAGGGCATACCCGTGGTGGTGTTCGACCGCGATATACAGGGCGACAGCTATACCGCGCAGATGGGCACCGACAATGTAGCAATAGGCGCAATGGCCGCATCATACGCCAACCTGCTGCTTAAAGACGGCGGCGACATAATTGAGCTTTACGGCTTGCCCGAGTCGTCGCCCGCCGATGACCGTCACCGCGGCTTTATTGAGCGGCTGGCCGATTATCCGGCCATGCGCCTCGCAGGCAGCGGTCAGGGCAACTGGAACTACGAAGACGCTCTGAAGGCAGCCGATTCGCTGCTGGACCTATATCCGGATACCAAACTGATATACGCCCACAACGACCGTATGGCCATTGCAGGCCGCGAGGCTGCCCTGCGCCACGGCATGGATGTAAAGGTGATAGGCATCGACGCCGCACCGGGCATAGGCATCAAGGCAGTGGCCGACGGTGTCATCGACGCTACATTTCTTTATCCTACCGACGGCGACAGGCTGGTATCGATATGCATGGCCATACTGCACGGGCAGCACTTCGACAGGCACATCTCGCTGCCGAGCGCCTCGGCTGTCGACAAGTCGAACGCCGACATACTGCTGCTGCAAAACCAGGCCCTGAAGACCGAAACCGACCGCATTTACAAACTGAAAAGCCAGGTCGACGAATACTGGAACAAGCACTCCGCACAGACCACACTGCTGTATGTGGTAATTGTATGCGTGATACTGCTTGTGGGCGTGGTGTTCCTGCTGCTGAGAGCCTTCTGGCAGAACAAAAAGCACCGAAAGGTGCTGGAAGAAAACAACCGCCTTCTGGCCGAACAGCGCGACATGCAGGTGAACCTGAACTCGTCGCTCGAAGAGGCTACACAGTCGAAACTCAAGTTCTTCACCAGTGTGTCGCACGACCTGCGTACACCTATAACCCTCATTGCCGACCCGGTGCAGCAGCTGGCCGATGCCTCCAACCTTACCGACGACCAGCGCATGCTCGCCCGCATAGCCAACAAAAATGTACATATCATGCGGCGTCTGATAAACCAGATTCTCGACTTCCGCAAAATCGAAAACGGTCTGCTGGAGCCTCAGCTGCAGGAAATCGACTTTGCGGCATCGGCAAAAGAATGGCTGCAGTCGTTCAGACAGCTCGCTCGCAAGCGCCATATAATACTCGGCATAGAGGTGCCCGACGAGAGCATGCCACTGGCTGTTGACCCCGAGATGATAGAGCGGGTGGTGTTCAACCTGCTGTCGAACGCCTTCAAGTTCACGCCCGACAACGGCCGCATAAATTTCAGCTGCGTGTACAGCCCGCGACTGCTGCGTTTCATGGTCAGCGACACCGGCATAGGCATACGTCCGGAGTACTGCGACAAGGTTTTCGAACGCTTTTTCCAGGCCGACGCCTCGCGCAAGAGCGGCAACGGCATAGGACTCTCGCTGGTAAAAGCTTTCGTAGAGCTTCACGGTGGCTCTATAAGCCTCGAAAGTGAGGAGGGCAAGGGCTCGTGTTTTACTGTGGAAATTCCGGTGAAACACATTGCCGAACAGGAAAGTTCAGTAGCCCGCACACTTATTGACGCCAATACGGTGAACACCGAACTCGACCCGCTGGAGAACCACGTGGCAGATAACGCCGAAGGCAAACCCGTAGTGCTGGTGATTGAAGACAACAGCGACCTGCTGAAACTGCTGCGTCAGACACTCTCGGCCGATTATCAGGTGCTTACGGCAGCAAACGGAGCCGACGGCCTGCGGATGGCGCTGAAATATGTGCCCGACCTGGTGGTGAGCGATGTGATGATGCCCGTGATGGATGGCCTTGAGTGTCTGCGGCATCTGAAATCGGAGGTAGCCACATCGCATATACCGGTGCTGATGCTCACGGCCTGCGCTCTCGACGAGCAGCGTCTGGCCGGCTACGAAAACGGCGCCGACGGCTATATGCCCAAACCGTTCAACCGCGACCTGCTGCTGTCGCGCTGCAGCAATCTGATAGCCAACCGACGCCGTGTGTTCGATGCCGCAGGCGGTATCGACAGTCTGCCCTCGGTGCCGCAGTCCAAGCCCAGGAGCAGCGACAGCGCCCAAAGCAGGCGGCTCACCGCCGAGGGCGCCGACATCGACAGCGATTTCTACAACCGCTTCCTGGAGATATTCAATGCCAATATGGGCAACAGCGAGCTGAACGTAGAGTTCATCGCCGCCGAACTCGGGCTGGGGCGCTCGCAGTTCTACCGCAAGATAAAAGCACTTACCAACTACTCGCCGGTGGAGCTGATACGCGACCTGCGTCTGAAACACGCCCGCAGCATGCTCACTACTACCGACCGCAGTATCAGCGAGGTGGCATACGAAGTAGGCTTCTCGTCGCCTGCATATTTCAGCAAGTGCTACCGAGAAGCCTACGGTCAGACGCCCAGCGAGTTGCGAGAGCAGTTGGGCAAGTAAACATTGTACCCCGCCCGCCGGCAAAAGCGCCGGGGGGCGGGGTACAAGATAGGTGAATTGCAGGAACTATTTTGAGATGTTCATGTCAGAAACTTCGATGTTGCCGCCGTAGCAGTTGACTGACCACGGGTTCATGGCAATGCCGTAGATGCGGTTGGTGTAGCAGAGTACATCGTTGATGTAAAGGGCCACAACCGAGTTGTCGGTCACCAGGGTGATGTTGTATACGCCGTCGGCGGGAGTGTCGAACAGATAGCTGTCGTTATCGGGCATGAAACCGCTGCCGTCCGGGCCTTCTTCCTCAAGGTTGATTTTGCGGCGGTCGGGTCCCTCGGGATTCACCATCAGGGTGTAGTACTTACGTGAGTCATTACCGCGTGCCAGCGATATGCCGAAGCGGTCCTCGCGTCCCGAAGTTTTCACGGTGAAAGTTGCACGGTTGACGTATCCCAGGCGCGGCAGCAATTTATGGGTGTCGCCTTCGAGATTAAAGTCGGCTATGCTGCTGTATTCGCCGAAGAGCTTAGCCACAGCCGGAGCCTCGCCCAGTGTAAGGCTGCCGTCGGAGTGCTGTATCAGCTTGTGACAAACCAGATTTCCGGCCCAGTCGCGGTAGCCGGTAGTGTTGAATCCGGCCCGGCTTGCACACCAGCCCCAGATGTATCGGTCGGTGCCGTCGGAGGCCGTCTTGCCGGCATAGAGGCCACGGCTGTCGAGGAAGCCCTCGTGGCTGTCGGGCCACAGTCCGGCGTCGTTGGCGGTGCATGCGCGGAGTTCGTCGATGGTACGTCCTTTGAAGTACTGTACGCGGCGTATGGCATTGTGTTGCTCGCTGTATACCAGGTACCACCAATCGCCCATTTTAAACAGGTCGGGGCACTCGTAGAAGCGGTCCCACATCATGGTCATGAACACGCCTTCCGACTTCCAGTCGAGCAGATTGTCCGAGGAGTATTCAGCCAGGACGCCCTTGCCGTTCCGGCGAGTGCTGACGAGCATGCGGAACGAGCCGTCGTCGGCGCGGTACACAAAGGGGTCGCGGAAGTCATTGACGTCGTATTCGGCTTCGCCGGTAATCATAAAGTTGCGGTCCTTGGTCCAGGTCTTGAAGTCGGACGAAGTACACAGCAGCACTGCTTCGTTAATGCCGCCGGTATTGGCTTTATTGGCCGAATGTCCGGTATAGAATGTATAATAGGTGCCTTGGTGATAAATAGTGGAGCCGGTGCCGATAGCGGCGTCGATTTCGGCCGCGTTGCCTGTGGGAACGAGCTCGCCCATAGCTTGGTACGAAGCACCGTCGCGGGTGCTTACAGCCCATATCGGGTGGTATACATACGCCTGGTTGGGTCGGTAGTCCTGCAGATAGAGAATTTTGAAATCATTGTCGACAGGGTCGAAGAAGGGCATAGGGTCGCCTACGAAGCCAACGGCGGGCTTGTAGAAGATGTCCTGTTTGTCGGCATCCTGCGATGCGAAATACTCCATGTCCGACCAGTCGTGGCGGGTGAGTACCGGTTCGCTGTCGCTGCATGCGCAGACAGATGCTGCCAGTAGGCCTATTGCTGTAAATTGCATATGTTTTTTCATTTTATTGGCAGAGGTAATTAATGGCGTTTTTAGTAAGATTAATCATATTCTCGCGGTATGGATTTTCGGCACGGTTTGGGTCGTACCATTCGTAGGCCGGAGTACCGATAGTGATTACTCGTCCGCTGGTAAAGCCTTTCAGGGCCTCATAGGGCAGGAATTCGGCGATAGTCACACGGTTGACGTCCTTGCCGTGGTCCTGAGCCAGAGCTACGGCTCCGGTGCGTTCTTCCCAGCCCTGCATCGAGCCGTAAGGATCCCAGTCGGCGCCCCATTGCAGGGTGCGGTTCGAGTTGGCGCAGCCGGCGCCGAGCAGCAGGATACGGCCATCGCCGTCGGTGTTGATGCCGGCATAGAGCGGATGGTCTTCATGACCAACGATGCCGAAGCCTAACGGAGCCTGCAGTGTTTCGTAGCTGTCGCCGCCGAACATGTTGTTGGGGCTCTGCTGGTCGCGGGCAATACGCCATACGTCGTTGATGTAGCGAGCGCCGTCGCGGCTGGCCAGAATAGCTCCGCCGCGCAGCCAGTAGCCGTTGAATATGTCGCGCGAATCCCAGAGGGTGCCGGGCCAGTCGGTCCAGTCGAAGTGACACCATACCATGGTGAAGTCCTCCAGGCGTGCGCTGCCGTCGATAAGGCTCTGAATTGATACATAGTGCGAGTTGGGCACATTCTCCGACATCCACAGCCAGGCGGCAGCAGCTTCCTGTCCGAGCAGGTCGGCCGAAATTTCGTTGCCGACGAATGCTTTGGGAGCCTGCGACATCTCGTCTTTGATTACTGTGACAGTGTATACTGCTTTGGCCGAGCGCAGTGTAGCGGTGAATTGCACGGGCTGGCTGAAGTCGAGCAGTGAACCCGATTCGGGAGTGACGATTGCGCCCTCGGTGACTGTGAAGCTTGCCTGCATGGCGGTCACATCCTCATCGATGGGCACGAACACCAGCACGGTGCGGGCCTGGTTGTCGATGGTGCCCTGGTATTTTCCGTTGAGGGTAAAGCTGAGCAGTTCCACGTTGTCATGCGCCACGTTGAGTACATATTCCAGGAAAACATCGCCGTTGCTTACATGTATGGCCCGGGGCATGGAGGCATTGAATACGGTGCCCTGCGGATAATCGCAGACGGCTCCGGGGCTGAGAGTTATGTCATCGACAGTAATACGGGTGAGGTCGGTGCCTGTGGGCACATAAACGGTGATAGTGCGGTCGGAGTGATTTATGTCGCCGTTATAACCGCCAACGGTTATGGCTTCGATGCGGCAGTCGCCGTCGAGGTCGAGGCTGCGTGCGGTGTCGTCGTCGGAGCACGATGCCATAATGCAGCCGAAAAGGGCGGCCAACAGAATGTTGATGTATAAGCTGAATGTTTTCATGATTGATTACCAGTTACCGATGTTTTGTTTGTAATGACCGTTCGAAGCGCTGACTTGAGCGAACGGAATTGGCAGATACTCGTTTTTGTCGGCAGTGAAGGCAGCCGAAGAATAGATTGCGCAGTTGTCGGCTTCGTCGGCGTAATATCGGTTGAGCACCTGAGCGGCCTCGCCCCAGCGGACCAGGTCGAAGAAGCGCTCCGACTCCATGGCCATTTCCACGCGGCGTTCGCGCTTTACAATCTCCAGGGCTTCGGCCTGGCTGTACGAGCCGGTGTATGGGCGGATGTTCATGCGCATGCCGTATGCGTGTTCGTAGTCCGAAATCATGGCAGTGGACTGGCGGGCGCGGTTACGCAGCGAGTTTACAATCTCTATAGCTTCGGGAATACCCTGGTTGAGCTGTACCAGCGCCTCGGCGCGCATCAGCATCACGTCGGCATAGCGGAGTACGATGCGGTTCATGGGCGAACCCCACCACGAGCCTTTTACCAGATAGTCGCCATCGGGGTCGACGTTGTGTTTCAGCGACACATAGTATCCGTAGAGGCCGTTGCTGCGGCTCCAGGTGGCCGAGCGGTCCATGATGTAGTTGCTGTTGAACATGTAGGGTGTGCCCGGCATGCCGACGGTAAGGAACAGACGTGGGTCGGCATAGTCGCGTGTGGGTTCATAGTCGTCGGCGGCCGAGGTTTCGGGCAGGCCGTCGGCGTTGGTGCGGAAAGAGTTTACCAGGTTCTGGCTGGGCTTGTAGAAGTCGCAGCCGCCATCGGTAACACCGGGGATATTGGGCACAATCAGACCATACGACCAGTTGCAGTTGCCGTGAGTGGTGCCGTCGTTGTAGCTGTACTGCATGGCCCAGATTGATTCCACACCGTTTTCAAACTGAGGCTCGGGGCGGAAGTTGTTGTGGAAATCGCTTTCGAGCCCAAAGCTCGAGAACAAAGCGGGGTCGGTGTACTTTACAACTTTCAGCAGGTCGTCGCGGTCGATAGATGTTACGCGGTGGCTGAGGGCATCGTCCTGGTGATAAGCCTTATAGAGGTATACCTTTGCCAGATATGCGGCAGCGGCAGCTCTGCATGGGCGGCCGACTTCGGTCTGAACTTCAGGCAGGTTTTCGAAGGCGAATTCCAGGTCGTTGGCAATGAGTTGCCAGCCCTGGTCGTTGTTGTAGACGGTATTTTCGAGTTCGTTGTACTGCGATGGCGACATGTGCTCGTCGACAGCGAACGGAATGTTCTTGTAGAGGCGTTTGAGCAAGAAGTGTCCGTGAGCGCGCAGGAAACGCATTTCGGCAATGCGCTGCTGGCGCAGGCTGTAGTCGGCGCCGTCCATTTCATCGAGCACTTCGAGAGCTGAATTCGCTCGCGAAATGGCGTTGTAAAGTCGCTGCCACATATCGGAGATGTTCCAGGCGGTGGTCATTATTCCCTGGGATATTTCGAGGGCATGGAACACGTCGCCGTCTTCGGTGCCGTTGCCGCCCTTGTAGGCGTCGTCGGAGCGGACGTCGTAGTTCCACATAGAGAACGACGAGTTAATGTCCTCGGCTGAAATCCAGATTGCATAGGCCGAGATGACCAGATTGTCGACGTATGCCGGGTTCAGCACCTGCCCCTCGTCGAGGGTGCCCTGCGGGCGTGGATTGTCAAGAAAGTCGTTGCAGCTGCTTGCCATAAGACCCAGGGCAATGGCGGCGGCGTATATGCTTTTTTTCATTTTAGGCATGTGATTAGAAGGTTACGTTAAGTCCGAAAGTGACGTTTGTGGCGATTGGGTATCCGAAATTGGGATTCTCGGGATCGACGCCGGTAAAGTTTTTGCTTTTGATTGTGAGCAGGTTCTGAGCGCTGAGATAGAAGCGGAGTTTCTGCATGGCAATGCGCTGTGTAAGTTTCTGCGGCAGGGTGTAGCCCAGCTGTAAGTTGCGCAGTTTCAGGTAAGAACCGTCCTCTACAAAATATGTCGACACGCGCTTTTCGTTGTTGGCGTCGGAGCGGCTCAGAGCCGGAATCGACGATGAAGTGTTGGTCGGAGTCCATGCGTCGAGCAGGCGGTTGCCTTTGTTCAGGAAGCCTATGTTTAGTCCGCTCCAGAGGTCGGTTTCTTTTTTCATATCGGAGATTACATCCTGACCCTGGGCGCCTTGCCAGAACATCGAGAAGTCGAAGTCGCGGTATTGCAGGTACACGTTCAGGCCGTAAGTGAAGTCGGGAGTGGGGTCGTAAATCCACTTCTGGTCCTGTTCGGTGATGCGTCCGTCGCCGTCGAGGTCGCGCCAGCGGATGCGTCCGGGGGCTGCGCCTTCCTGCAGGGCATGATTATCGACTTCTTCCTGCGAGGCAAAAATTCCGTCGGCCACGTAGCCGGCCTGCGCTCCGAAGGTGTGCCCGATTACGCTGTACACGCCGTTTCCGCCGAATGTGCCGTTCGCGGCCACGGTAGCGGGTATATCGGTGATTTTGTTGCGGTAAGCCGAGATATTGCCGGTGATTTCATATCTGAAGCCGTATGATGTTTCGTTGCGGAAGCCGAGGTTGAACTCCACGCCTTTGTTGCTCATCTCGCCGGCATTTATCCACTGGGTCGAGCCTTCGCCCATGGTGGCGATGCCAATCATTTCCACCAGAATGTCGGAGGTCTTTTTGTAGTAGAAGTCGAGATTACCGAACAGCCGGCCGTTGAGTGTCGAGAAGTCCAGGCCTACATTGTACTGAGTGGTTGTTTCCCACTTGATGTCGGGGTTGCCGATTTGGTTGCGTTTGAAACCCGACTGCAGAATTGAGCCGCCGTTAGAGCCGGTGATGTCGTAGCTGGTACCGTAGCTCTGGCCGCCCGACTCGTTGACTCCGTAGTTGGGCACGTATACGAAGTAGCGTGCGAGGTTGCTGATTTCCTGGTTGCCGGTCTGGCCCCATGAGAGGCGCAGTTTCAAGTCGTCGAGCCAAGTTTGGTCGCGCAGAAAGGCTTCGTTGTTGATACGCCAGCCCAGCGACACCGAGGGGAAAGTGGCCCAGCGGTTGTTGGCGCCGAAGCGCGACGAGCCGTCCTCGCGCACGGTCAGACCGATAAGGTATCGTGAATCGAACGAATAGTTGATTTTGGCAAAGAACGAGGCCAAAGAGAAGCCGTCGCCGCTGCCGTAGGCCTGCGAAGTGCCGACACCGGCATCGGGCCACATATAATCAGGATTCAGAACAGAGAAGTCGGATTTATATCCCGAGAACCATTTGCTGTTTTCGCGGTTGAGTTCCACGCCGGCTAAAGCGTCGAGGTGGTTCTTGCCAAAGTCCACGTTGTACGAAGCTACAAGGTTCCACATCCAGCGGGTCCAGTGTTCCTGCTTGGCCTCTACGGCATTGGTCGAGTTGGCCACGTTGCCTTCGGTAATAGGGTAGGTGAAGAAGCGCTGCTGCTTCTGCGCGTAGTCGAGGCCGAAGGTAGTGCGCAGGTTAAAGCCTTTGAACAGAGCCAGGTTCACGTAAGCATCGCCAAAGAGGCGCCAGTATGTGTAGCGGTTGTCTTTGTTGCGTTCCAGACGCGCTACGGGGTTTTCGCGGTCGGGGTAGCCTCCTACCGGCCCGGCGAATTCGCCTTTGGTGGTGTATACAGGCAGCGACGGATTGGCCTGGAGCACATTTTCGAGGAAGCCGCCGGGGGCCTGCACCTCGGTGGTGCGGTTGAGGGTAAAGTGCTCGCCTATGGTAAGAATGTTTTTGATGGGTTTGAATTCGGTGTTCATGCGGGCCGAAAGGCGGTCGAAATCGCTGTGTTTGATCACACCCAGATTCTTATAGTAGCCCAGCGAGAAGAAAGAACTCATTTTTTCGGTGCTGCCGCTTACGCTCAGATTATAATTCTGTACCATACCGGTGCGGGTGGTTTGGTCGAACCAGTCGGTATCGGCTGCCGGCACAGTGCCGGCGGCGTCGAGATATTTGCTCATCGAAATCGAGTGCAGGGTGGGGTATCCCATTGCATCGTAGCCCCAGTTATAGCGGTATCCCAGGCCGTTGGTGTTGGGGTCCTGCCCGTCGTTTACGTAGGCCTGCCACATGGCGCGTCCGTAGCCTTCGGCATTGAGCACTTTCATGCGGTTGGTATAGAACTGAGCAGCAACCGAGGCATCGAGAGTGATTTTAAGGTCGCTGCCGCGCTTGGTAGTGATGATTATCACGCCATTGGCGGCGCGGCTGCCGTAAATAGAGGCAGATGCGGCGTCTTTCAGAATCTGTATCGATTCGATGTCGCCCGGGTTGAGTTCGTGCATGCCGCTCTTGGTGGGCACACCGTCGATGATATACAGAGGGTCGTTGTTGTTGAGGGTACCGATACCGCGAATACGAACCGTCGACGAGCCCGAGGGATTGCCGTCAGCCGAGATGTTCATGCCCGGCACACGGCCCTGCAGAGCCTTGATGGGGTTGTTTTCGTTCTGTTTGGCAATTTCGTTGACGTCGACAGCAGTAATAGCGCCTGTGACATCGACTTTACGCTGTACCGAGTATCCGACAACCACAACTTCATCGAGCAGTTCGGAATCCTCGCTGAGCGACACTTTCATTTCGTTTTGCGCCTTGAGGCTTTGCGCCTTATAGCCTACATAAGAAAAGGTAAGAATTGTGCCTTGAGGTACGGTGATTTCGAATTGGCCGTCGAAATCGGTGGCAGTGGCCACACCGGTGGCATCGGCATTCACACTTACGCCAATAAGCGGTTCGTTGTCGGCAGCCGATACTACCTCGCCGTGCACTGTAATGTTCTGCGCCCTGCACAGCAGCGCCGAGAACATAATAATTAATGTGCTTAGAACTATTTTCATGTTATTTTAGATTGGTTTTAAAATTTTCTGCACAAAATTACTTAATTGCCGTAAAATAAGCTACTAAAGTGGTTGCATTAACTACTAAAAAATACGCAAAGCTACAATTTTAACATGCTTCGCACCATTTTTAATAACTGCTCCGATGAAATTTTAACTATTACTGTCCGCTAAACTTTTTTTGAGCGATTGAAAAATTAGGGCTGGCACCTATTGCAGGAGTCAGCCCTAAATGGTTATTTTGGTGTCGCCAAACAATCCATGAATAACCATGAGTAAAAGTAGTAATTTCTTCGGACAGCCGATATATGGACAGCTGATAAAATCACTCAATCGTGAAAAAATTG
>CAJTRC010000028.1 GCA_910578365.1 uncultured Muribaculaceae bacterium | reverse complement strand
TTACCATTCCACTCGAAAATCACGGGCGCCTTTAGCTCTTCATTTCAGTCACATAGCTCGCTATGCTCCTTCAATTCAGAGCAAAATTCGCCACGTGATTTTCGGCCGGGAATTAACATTTATTATTAAACACCCTCTTATATTTTGGCACGAAATATGCAATAAGAAAAAATACATGCAATAAAATAACTTAAACCATAAAACATACAATATGAAACTGAAACCGTTAGCTGACCGGGTGCTCATCAAACCCACAGCAGCAGAAGAAGTTACAGCTGCCGGAATCATCATTCCCGATTCCGCTAAAGAAAAACCCCTCAAAGGTACCGTGCTGGCAGTAGGCAACGGCACCAAGGAAGAAGAAATGATTCTCAAGGCCGATGACGTGGTTCTCTATGGCAAATATGCCGGCACCGAAATCGAAGTCGACGGCGAAAAACTCCTTATAATGAAGCAGAGCGAAGTGCTCGCAGTAGTTCTATAAAAAAGAATTTAACATTTTACAAAAATGGCAAAAGAAATAAAATTCAACATAAAGGCTCGCGAAGAGCTCAAAAAAGGTGTCGACGCTTTGGCCGACGCTGTCAAAGTAACCCTCGGTCCAAAAGGCCGCAACGTTATTATCGAGAAGAAATTCGGCGCTCCCCACATCACCAAGGACGGTGTTAGCGTGGCACGCGAAATCGAACTCGAGGACGCATTCCAGAACATGGGCGCCCAGCTGGTAAAGGAAGTTGCTTCCAAGACCGGTGACGATGCCGGCGACGGCACCACCACCGCCACAGTACTGGCTCAGGCCATCATCAACGTAGGCCTCAAGAACGTGGCAGCCGGCGCTAACCCCATGGACCTCAAACGCGGTATCGACAAGGCCGTAGGCGCCGTGGTAGAAGGCATCAAGGGCATGGCCGAGGAAGTTGGCGACGACTTCAAGAAAATCGAAGACGTTGCCCGAGTTTCGGCTAACAACGACGAAACCATCGGCCACCTCATCGCCGAGGCCATGCAGAAGGTAAAACGCGAAGGCGTTATCACCGTCGACGAAGCCAAGGGTACCGAAACCACCATAGACATTGTGGAAGGTATGCAGTTCGACCGCGGATACATTTCGCCCTACTTCGTTACCAACGCCGAAAAGATGGAGTGTGTAATGGACTCGCCCTACCTGCTGCTGGTTGAAAAGAAAGTATCGAACCTCAAAGACCTCCTGCCCGTGCTCGAGGCTACCGCACAGAGCGGACGTCCGCTGCTGATTATCGCAGAAGACGTCGACCAGGAAGCTCTCGCCACTCTGGTGGTGAACCGCATCCGCGGCGCCCTCAAAATCTGCGCCGTTAAGGCTCCCGGCTTCGGCGACCGCCGCAAGGAAATGCTCCAGGATATCGCCATCCTCACCGGTGCCACTGTAATCAGCGAGGAACAGGGCCTGCAGCTCTCGGCAGCAACTCTCCAGCACCTCGGCACTGCCGAAAAGGTTACTGTAAACAAAGAAAACACCACTATCGTGAACGGTGCCGGCTCCAAGGAAGCAATCGCACAACGTGTGGCTCAGATCAAGGCTCAGATTGAGCAGACCAAGAGCGACTACGACCGCGAAAAACTCCAGGAACGCCTGGCCAAACTCGCCGGCGGTGTGGCTGTGCTGCACATAGGCGCACCCTCCGAAGTGGAAATGAAGGAAAAGAAAGACCGCGTGGACGACGCCCTGAGCGCCACCCGCGCAGCCATCGCCGAAGGTATTGTTCCCGGCGGCGGCGTGGCATACATCCGCTGTCTGGCATACCTGACCGACCTCAAGGGTGCCAACGACGACGAACAGACCGGTATCGACATCATAAAGCGCGCCATCGAAGAGCCTCTGCGCCAGATTGCCGCCAACGCCGGTGTTGAAGGTGCCGTAGTGGTTCAGAAGGTAAGCGAAGGCAACGCCGACTTCGGCTACAACGCCCGTACCGACAAGTACTGCAACCTCCTTGCTGAAGGTGTAATCGACCCGGCCAAGGTTACTCGCGTGGCTCTGGAGAACGCCGCATCGATTGCTGGCATGTTCCTCACCACCGAGTGCGTGATTGCCGACAAGAAAGAAGAAAATCCCGCACCCGCAATGCCCGCAGGCGGCATGGGTGGCATGGGCGGCATGATGTAATAGTCTGACGCTTCAGTGAATAATAAACACAGAGGCTGTGTCGTAAATATTACGGCGCAGCCTCTGTGTTTTGTGTTGCCGCCGCCTGTAGTTCCGAGTGGGAGCCGCTACAGTCAGTGCAATATATTTGTGTAATCGGCAAAGTATTCGTAATTTTGTGATTATAAAATCACTGAACATGAACACAAACCACCGGAAAGCGCTGTCGCTGCAACCTCAGATTATACTGCTCGTAATAGCGGCTCTGCTGCTGCTGCCATGGCTCAGCACCACCTGGTTCAACTCAAAAGGAGAACCACGCGAGGCCATCGTGGCAATGTCGATACTGCAGTCGGGCGAATGGATTCTGCCCGTGAACTACGGAGGCGACATACCCTACAAGCCACCGTTTCTCTACTGGCTTATAGCAATATTCGCAAAAATATTCAATGGCGGCACAGTCAACGAGTATGTGTCGCGCCTGCCGTCGGCACTGGCCTGCATAGGCATGATATGGGCAGGCTACCGCTGGAGCGCACGCCTGCGCGGCGAACGCTTCGGCATGATTATGGCCCTGGTGACACTGACATCTGTCGAAGTATTCCGTGCCGCTATAGCCTGCCGCCTCGACATGGTGGTTACAGCAACCATAGTCACAAGCATATATCTGCTGTTCGACCTGCGTGAGCGCGACTGCCGACACCGCAAACTCAAATATCTGG
The DNA here is from genome assembly GCA_910578365.1 of uncultured Muribaculaceae bacterium. Classification (GTDB taxonomy): domain Bacteria; phylum Bacteroidota; class Bacteroidia; order Bacteroidales; family Muribaculaceae; genus CAG-873. Next base: position 27,070 of record CAJTRC010000028.1, on the reverse strand, counting down.
CCGTGATACTGCTTATGTCGGCCGGCACACTTACCAAGGGCCCTATCGGCTCGCTGATACCGTGTATGGTAGCCGGCGTATACTGCCTGCTGTGCGGCGACGGTTTCTGGCGTACACTCGGACGCCTGTCGGCTCTGTGTCTGTGCTCTTTCATACTGCCGGCCCTGTGGTTCCTGGCTGCCTCACGCCAGGGCGGCGAAGGTTTTACAGCCCTGATGTTTGAGGAAAATCTGGGCCGCATGTCGGGCTCCATGAGCTACAGCAGCCACGAAAAACCCTTCTGGTACAACTTCGTGACCCTGCTGTCTGGCATGGCGCCCTGGACTTTGCTCGGAGTGCTTTCGCTCATCGTGGCACGCAGTTACCGCCGCCGCATGCTTCGCCACGGCGGCCTGCTGGCGCTGTTGGCGGTAGTCCTGATTGTAGGCTTTTACTGCATACCTGCCAGCAAGCGCAGTGTGTACCTCCTGCCGGCCTACCCCTTCATTGCCTACGGAGTGGCATCACTTATATTATACCTCCATAACAGCAAGATACTGAAAAGCTATGTATGGATACTGGCTGTAACAGGCTTTGTGGTACCGGTAGCAGTTACTTTGGCCCTTTGCGACGTTATCAGCATCGGCAAGGTGCAGCTGTGGCCTCTGAGCTGGTGGATGTGGCCGATTCTCTATCTGCCTGCGCTTGCATCACTGCTTTGGTTCGGCAACCGACGCGACAGTGTGGCTTTCGCCATGCTGCTGCCCCTGGTGCTCCTGCTCACATACGCCGCAGTTGCACAGCCCATGGTACTGAAACCGCAAAGCGATCGTCCGCTGGCCGAAAAAATCAAGGACATCGCAGCCGATGCTCCGGTATATTCGCTGAACGTTCCGGAAGGTTTCCGCCTGTACTCCGTCAACTTCTACACTGCTGATTGCCTTCGCCCGGTTGAGGCCGCAGCCCTGCCGGACCTGCCACAGGGCAGCGTTGTTATCTACAACAGTCTTGTGGCTGATTCCACCCTGTTCGGCAGTTCGTACAGCCACATGCACCTTACCAATCGCAGCGCCGACCACCGCAACCCGCTGTCACTAGCCATAAAGAACTGAGGGCCTGCGCTGATTCGCAATACATAAACCCCTTTAGCGCGGCAGTACAAACTACACGGATGCAATTTTTACTGCCGGCCCTAAAGGGGTTAATTATCAAATTCCCGGTTTTTACCGGACTATTATTCAGATGCCGCGCTGCGGCTCATAGTTTTGCGATACCTTCTTTTATATTCGCCTCTATTCAGCAATCGCAGTTTCCTTTGAGTCCGCGTTTGAACTCGTTCAGCTGAGCGAAGAACGACTGGAAGAGTTCATTATCGGGGTATTTCTTAAGCACATGGTGCAACAGACGCACACCCAGCACAAGCTGTTCGGAGTGCTTCTGACTCATGCTGTACTTAGCGGCAGCGCGTTGTGCCAGAGCCGCCAGGTCGTGATGACCGCCGAAATTAAAGTTCATTACCTCCTGGATTTTACCATCGACCACTTCGGAGATATTAAAGTGGTATGAACGCTTTTCTTTATTGCAGTTACAGTCCATAGTTGTATAGTTTTATGTTGTTATGTTTATGCGGGTATTCTTTCGAACCCACGGAAATAATAACGCAAACCGTACTAAATGGTTATTACAATAAAGAATTTTTAGCTTATTTTAGTAAATCAACAAAAAAACACATGATTCAGAAAAACATAAAACCAAGCCTGCCATAGAACTTTTCATATAATTCTATAGCAGGCAGTTATCCTATGGTTTATGATTGAATTGAGGCGTTTTCAGAGCTTCAGAATCTGCTCTGCGTGCTCCTTGGTCTTAACCTGTTTGGGACCGAGTACCTGAAGCACGGTAGCATCCGGACCGATAATAAACGTGGTGCGGAATGTACCCATGTACTTGCGTCCGCACATACTTTTCTCGCCCCATACACCCATCTCCTCAACAAGCCGGTGGTCGGTATCGGCAATCAGAGGAAAGGGCAGATTATGCTTGGCGGCGAATTTCTGATGCGATGCAGCGCTGTCCACACTCACACCTATCACCTGATATCCGGCAGCTAAAAGCGACTCATATCCGTCGCGCAGACTGCACGCCTCGGCTGTGCAGCCGGGCGTGTTGTCTTTTGGATAGAAATACAGTGCGATTTTTTTGCCGGGATAGTCGCTCAGACGCACTTCGCGGCCCTCGGCATCGAGGCCCAGCAGGTCGTCGACTTTATCGCCCGGAACTTTCATCGGTTGACGCGGAATTTGTCGATACCGTCGCGGAGGAAAGCAACAGTCTGGTGTGCGGCTGCAGTGCCTGCGTTTGCGTTGGCTTCGGCGGTCTGTGCGCCCATCTTCTTGGGAGTGAAGAATACACGGCCGGCGAATTTCTCCAGGAGTGAGTCGGCATTGCCGGGACGTACGTCGGACACATAGCGGAGGTCGGCGCGGTCGGCGAGAGCGCGTTCCAGACCTTCTTCGTCGATAACTTCCTTACGGGCGGTATTCACCAGCACGCCGTTTTTGGGCATCGAGGTTATGAGCTCGTAGTTGATGCTCTTGATGGTTTCGGGAGTAGCGGGGATGTTGATGCTCACGAACTGATTGCCGGCATAGAGTTCGGCTACAGTCTTCACGGGTTTAACATTCAACTCAATCATGGCGGTTTCGGGGCAGTAGGGGTCAACGGCCTCAACTTCCATGCCGAAGCCTTGGCCGATACGGGCCACGTTGCGGCCTACCTGGCCGAAGGCCTGGATGCCCAGATGTTTGCCCTTGAGTTCAAAGCCGCTCTTGCCGTCGTACATATTGCGGGCAGCCATTACCATCATGCCGAATGCCAGTTCGGCCACGGCGTTGGAGTTCTGACCGGGAGTATTCTCCACACATACGTTATGAGCGGTTGCCGAGGTCAGGTCTACGTTGTCGTAGCCGGCGCCGGCGCGAACCACAATCTTGAGGTTCTTGGCAGCGTCGAGAACTTCGTTGTCGACAATGTCGCTGCGGATAATGAGTCCGTCGGCATCAGCCACAGCATCGAGCAGCTGCTGCTTTTCGGTATATTTTTCGAGGAGAGCCAGTTCGTAGCCGGCGCCTTCAATAATTTCGCGTATGCCCTGTATTGCCGCTGCGGCAAAGGGTTTTTCAGTTGCTACTAATATTTTCATGGTGTGTGGTGTAGGTATATTGTAGGTGAGCTGATGTCGGAGGCCCCGGCGCGCATGGCTTCCGTGGCATCCGACATACCTACTGTTTGATTATCTTATCAGTGTTTAGCTTCGAAATCCTTCATTGCGTCAACCAGAACCTTAACGCTTTCGATGGGCAGAGCGTTGTAGAGCGAAGCACGGAATCCGCCAACCGAACGGTGGCCCTTGATGCCTACGATACCTCTGGGAGCCACGAAGTCGAGGAAGTCTTTTTCGAGTTCCTTGTATTCGGGCTTCATCACAAAGCATACGTTCATAATCGAACGGTCTTCGGGGTCGGCTACAGTGCCCTGGAATATGCGGCTGTCGTCGATAGCGCCGTAGAGCAGCTTGGCCTTTTCGAGGTCGATTTTTTCAATGGCTTCAACGCCGCCGAGTTCCTTGTACCATTTCAGGGTCTGGTAAGCGGTGAAGATGGGCAGTACGGGCGGGGTGTTGAACATCGAGCCTTTCTTGATGTGGGTGCGGTAGTCGAGCATGGTGGGGATGGGACGGTCCACGTGGCCCAGGGCATCGTCTTTAACGATAACTAAAGTAACACCGGCGGGAGCCAGGTTCTTCTGAGCGCCTGCGTAGATGGCGTCGTACTTGCTTACGTCGACCGGACGCGAGAAGATGTCCGAGCTCATGTCGGCAATCATGCGTACAGGCACGTCGGGGTCTTTGCGTACTTCGGTACCGTAGATGGTGTTGTTCGAAGTGTAGTGGAAGTAGTCAACATCCTCAGGCACGGTGTAGCCTTTGGGGATAAAGCTGTAGTTGGCGTCGGCCGACGAAGCCAGTACGAGAGCTTCGCCGAAGAGGCCGGCTTCCTTGATGGCGTTGTGAGCCCATGTGCCGGTATCGGTGAAAGCGGCTTTGGTCTTGAGGAAGTTGTAGGGCATCATGCAGAACTGCAGCGATGCGCCGCCGCCCAGCCACAGTACGGAGTAGCCTTCGGGTATATCGAGAAGTTCTTTTACAAGTGCGGAAGCGCCGTCGATTACAGCCTGGAATTCTTTGCTGCGGTGCGATATTTCGAGAACCGACAGGCCTGTATCGGCAAAATTACGTATACCTTCGATGGTATTATTGATTGCATACTCGCTCAGAATTGAGGGTCCGGCGTAGAAATTATGTTTCTTCATAATCCTAATTGATTTATGGGTTAGCTTTAAGGGTGTTTTTACTCACGTGGCAAAATTATACAAAACGGCCCGCATTTCCAAATTTTACAGAGTCTTTTTTTATGTCCTTACCCTATTTTTATTGTCGCGTGCCGACAATTTGCATTTTGCCCCCCATGTAAAAGACGGCACAGCCCCGAAGGGGATTCTTCGGGGCTGTGCGCATATAGGTCTGTGCGTTTATTTCACATCTTGCTTTTCGAGTACAATCACCGGTGTGCCGTCGGCTTTCAGCAGCATCACGCGGTTGTTGTTGCCACGGATGGCTGAAGTGGTTTCTTCCAGGGCCAGCATCATTGCCTGTTCCTGATTGTATTTGGGGCAGGCCATGCGTGTGAGCCCCATCTTGCCGAACTCTACCGAGTTGCTTTTTGCAGGGTCGATGTATATTTCTCCGTTGAAGAAGTTACAGCCGGTGTTGCCGTGTACCTTCATTTCGCCGAGGTCGATAAATATGTTGGCTTCTTCGTCGTTGATGTCCTTGCCGTTGATTTGAGCTATGCGCCACTGGCCGTTGAGGAATTCCATGTTGTGGCGGCGGGCTTCCAGGCTAAGTCCTGTAGCATTGTCGGTAAGGGAGAGATAGCTTTCGTGGCCAACGTTACGTATAGCAACCGACGGAGCTGCCTCACCGCTGAGCAACACGCTTATTTCGTGTTCGAAAGGTATGTTGTCGCACAGCATCAGAGTGCTGGCTACCTGCGAGAACTGCAGTTTGCTGCCCTTGAGGCTGAAGCTGCCGTTGATGGTGTTGCAGCCGTTGGAAGCGTAGAAGCGACCTGTCGATACATCGAAGTTGATGTAGGGCATACGGTCTTCCTGGGGCACGTCCTGACCTTTGACTTTCATTATGGTCCATTCGCCGCTAAGCATTTCGGTGCTGATGCCGGCAGCGGGCTTTGTTTTGCTCTCGGCAGTCTGTTCGGTCTGCTGTGGAGCCGAAGCAGCTGTATTTTTGTTCTTTTTCATAACCGAGCAACCGGATAATACGGCTGCGGCTGCAGCCACAATAATAATCGGAGTGAGATGTTTCATAATAAATCTGCTCTTTGGCGTATATTAAAATTAGTTTGGATTTATAACAAAATCGGCCACCCGAAAGTTAGGCAGCCGATTTTAGATCGTAATCTTTAAGCGAGCGCAGTGGCTTACTTGCGGATACCAAGCTCTTTCTGAGCGATGATGGCACGGTAGCGGTTGATGTCTTTGCGCATCAGATAGTCGAGCAGACGACGACGCTTGCCTACCAGCATCTTAAGAGCGCGTTCTGTGGTATGATCTTTGTGATTCGACTTCAGGTGCTGAGTCAAATGAGCGATACGGACCGAGAATAATGCAATCTGTGCTTCAGGCGAGCCAGTGTCAGTCTTGCCCTTACCGTACTTCTCGAAGATCTGTACTTTTTCTTCAGAATTTAAGTGCATTCTTTAGATGTTTTGGAGTTAATAATATTTATAATGTGTATTGGGTGCGCCTGCACTCAATGCGGGTGCAAAGTTACGAAATATTCGCGACCATGCACCCGCATTATGTATTTTTAACAAATTATTCTGCAAAGTTCACGCGTTCTTTTGCCGGGTTGCGGAAGAAGAGTTTGTGGTCTGCGTATTCCTGGGCTGCAATCAGTGTGGGCTTAGGCAGCTTTTCGTAGTAGCGTGAAATCTCGATTTGTTCGCGGTTTTCGCTTATTTCCTCGAGGTTATCGTTGAGCGAGGCGAATTCCTGAAGTTTCTTTTCGAGGTCGTACTTCATTTCGCCTGCAATCTGGTTGGCACGTTTTGCTATGATGCACACGGTTTCGTAGACGTTGCCGGTGTCCTGCGAAAGCTCTATCATGTCGCGTGTGACAGTATTGAGCGGTGCGTTGCTTTTCTTATAATCCATCGGTCTGATAGGTTTAGAGAGTTTTCGATTCGGTTGATTGTTGCGGAAGCGGAAACACTGCGTCAGTCTTTAACGTAGCGCTGTGCCACTTTGAAGATGTTTTCGGCCTCGTCGCGGTGCGGAGAGTCGGGATAGTTGTTGATATAGCTGTAGTATTCGTCGACAACTTCGCGGAAACGGTCGGCTTTGCGTTCGTCGACACTTATCGACGCTTCCTGGTATCGGGCCTTGAGTATCAGCAACTCAAGTGCTTCTTTGTATTTTGAATACGGATAGTTCTTGATGGCGTTGCGGGCTACAATCACGGCGCTTTCGTAGTTATTGCCGAGGTAGTTGCCGAGGTTGTAATACAGCTGGGCGTTCTGCAGCTCCTTGAGAGTAAGTTTGTCCTGCAGCTCAAAGATTGCATTCTGGGCAATGCCGACTTTGTCGGAGCGTGGAAAGAATTCAAGAAATCCCTGCAACTCTTCAATGGCCTTGATGGTGCCGGACTGGTCGAGCTGAGGCTCGGGCGAGTCGAGGTAGTAACCGTAGCCGCTGTAGAAGCGCGACAGTTCGGCGTACTTTCCTTTGGGGTATCGGTTGTAGTAGGTCTGGAAGTACTGGCCGGAGTTCACATAGTCTTTGTTCTCGTAATGGCTCAGGGCGAGCAGGTACAGCGACTCCTCGGCTTTGTCGCGGCCTTTGAACACCGTGATGCAGTCTTTGAGTATTGTGGCTGCCTGCACGTATTTTTTCTGTTCGAAGGCGCGTTTGGCATAGTCGAACTTATAGTCGTAGTCGGTACTCTTCTGCGCCTTCTGGTATTCACCGCAGGAGCATAGGAGCAGGGCCATCAGAGCTATGTATATGAATCTTGTCATGCTTGGTTTTATTCTTTTATCATGCAAAGTTAGCTATTTTTTCTGAATTAACGGATGTCATGCCCCTGTAATTGTGCCAAAAATGGTTAAATAAGAATTTTTACACTTTGTCTTTCACCGCTTGTTTATTGATAATTTACTAATTTTGTAGTATGAACAAACGCCAACCGACAATGCTTCAGGCCATGATGGCCGACTGCATACGCCGCCACGGCCTGTTGCAGCCTGGTCGCCACGTGATTGTGGCGCTCAGCGGCGGGGCCGATTCTGTGGCTCTGCTGCAGGCGCTTGTGGCCGAGGGCTACGATTGTGTGGCAGCCCACTGCAATTTTCATCTGCGGGGCGAGGAGTCGATGCGCGACGCCGCCCACTGTGTGGATATATGCCACCGCATAGGTGTCGACCTGTGCATGCGCGATTTCGACGTGCCGGCCCGCATGCGTCTTACCGGCGAGTCGGTGGAGATGGCTTGCCGAAGCCTGCGTTACGAGTGGTTCGACTCGCTGCTCGACCGCGAGCGCGCCCAGGCCATAGCCGTGGGGCATCACCGCGAGGACAATGTGGAAACTTTTATGCTCAACCTGCTGCGAGGCACCGGTCCGCAGGGCCTGTGCGGCATGCGTGTGCGAAACGGCTACGTGGTACGCCCGCTGCTGGAGTGCAGCCGCGCCCAGATTGAGGCTTATCTGCATGAGCGCGGACTTGGCTTTGTAGTCGATTCGACCAACGCCTCGAACGACTTCAAGCGCAACCGCCTGCGCAATGTGGTGATTCCGATGCTCGACGAGCAGTTCGCCGGAGCATCCGAGGCTATCGAACGTAGCATGGCCAATGTGGCTGACTCGATGGCTCTTTACCGCGAACTGGTTGATGAGCGGGCCGAACACTATAGGCAAGGCTCCGACATATTACTGGCCGACATGGCCCGCAACGAAACCAACGCCCGCATGCTTCTGTACGAGATGCTGCATAATTCCGAAGGCTTCAGCATGAGTGCCGTAGCCGATATGCTGCGGAGCCCCGACGGCTCGGGCCGACGTTTTGTATCGGCCGGCGGACATGTGCGCGAGCTTCACCGGGGCGTGCTGTCGGCTGTGAGCCCGCAGCCTCAGCGGCAGGAAAGCGACTGCTACAGCGTAGACCTGAGCCGCGACATCCTTACTCCGCTGCACATCACCGTAGAGCGGTTGCCTATCAGCAGTTTCAGTCCGGAGCGTAATCCGGCGGTAATGTACCTCGACGCAGCCATACTCGACGCCACACCGGCTCCGCAGTTGCGACACTGGCGGCGCGGCGACCGAATCGAGCCTTACGGCATGAAGGGCAGCCGACTGGTAAGCGACCTGTTCAGCGACGCCGGTTACAGCGCCCTGCAAAAGCGCAACACCTTTCTGCTGAGCCAGGCCGACAAAGTGCTGTGGGTATGCGGACTGAGAGCATCGCGACACTTCGCAGTAGGCCCCGGAACAAAAGAATATCTAAGACTTGAAATCAAAAAACATAATATCACATAAACTTACTTATCCATGCGAAAACTTGCAACTCTGACACTTGCCGCAGGACTTCTGACCTCCGGCGTCCAGGCTCAGAAAATAGTATCGACATCGGCCTACACCTGGACCGGCGACTCAATTATCCAAGGTGAATTTGTGGCCACAGCCCCGTCGGGCACCGAACTGGTATCGACCTACCATGCCCAACCCGGCTATTTCATGCCTGTCAAGAAGCAATGGAAACTCAAGAACGACATTTCGCAGTATCCGCAACTCAACACCACCAACACCCTGCACAAGGCCATTTACAACTTAGGCCTCGACGAAATGGTGAATGCGGTAGAACCTGATACCACCCTGCGCACCGGCATCGAATGGCCCGGCGTATGGACCCGCGATGTAAGCTATTCCATTCTCCTGTCGATGGCATACATGCAGCCCGAGGCTTCGAAAATATCGCTGATGAAAAAAGTGAACGCCGACGGCAAAATCATACAGGATACCGGCAGCGGCGGTGCGTGGCCGGTAAGTTCCGACCGCATGGTCTGGGCCCTGGCAGCCTACGAGATATACAAGGTGACCGGCGAACGCCAATGGCTCGAATACATCTATCCGGTAATAAAGCGCTCGCTGGCCGACGACAGCCTTGTGACAGCTTCGGCCAACGGCCTTGTAAAGGGCGAAACCAGCTTTATCGACTGGCGCGAACAGAGCTACCCCAAGTGGATGCAGTGCGCCGATATATACAACTCCGAAGCTCTTGGCACTTCGATTGTCCACGCTCAGGCACTGAAACTTATGTCGCAGATGGCCGCCGAACTGGGCAAGAAGAAGGAGGCCGCCGATTATGCCGCCCGTTCGCAGCAGATGGCCCAAGCCATAAACCGCGAGCTGTGGATGCCCGAAAAGGGCTATTACGCCATGTACACTTACGGACGCGATTTCCACATTCTGAACCCGCGTGCCGAAACCCTCGGAGAGTCACTGGCCATACTATACGACATAGCAACTCCCGAACAGGCGCGCGCCATAAGCGAGAACAACCCAACCACCCCGTTCGGCGCAGCCATATTTTTTCCGCAGACTGCCGATATGCCCCCGTACCACAACAACTCACTATGGCCGTGGGTGGCAGCATACTGGGCTATGGCAAACGCCAAGACCGGCAACGAACAGGGCACCCTCGAGGCCATTGGCTCGGTGTTCCGTCCGGCAGCCCTCTTCACCACCAACAAAGAGAATTTTGTACTCGACAACGGCGACATAGCCACCGAGCTCAACTCATCGAACATGCTGTGGTGTCTGGCCGGCAATCTGGCCCTGACACACAAAATCCTGTTCGGCATCGAATTTATGCCCGAAGGTCTGGCGTTCCACCCGTTCGTACCCAAAGCACTGGGTTCTGAACGCAGTCTGGATAATTTCCGCTACCGCAATGCCGTGCTCGACATCACCGTCAGCGGCCACGGCGACCGCATCAAGGAGTTCCGGCTCAACGGCAAGCCGCACGCCCCGCTGCTGCCCGTCGACATCAAGGGACACAACAAGGTCGAAATTGTAATGGCCGACAACGACATAGCCCCGCTGAAGGTAAATCATACCGCCAACGTAAAGGCTCCGCTCACTCCCATAGCCCGCTTCGACGGCGACAAACTGCGCTGGCAGTCGATAGAGTACATCGACCACTATAAAGTGTTGCGCAACGGTGTTACCGTAGCCGAAACCACCGCCACAAGCTACGATGCCTCGGAGCCAGGCGAATATCAGGTAATAGGTGTTTCGGGCAACGGAGTTGAGAGCTTTGCCTCCGAGCCGCTGAGCAATGCAGCCACATTCAGCATCGAAATGCCCGGCGAAGGCACGTCCCTGATTTCAGACGAGATAACCTATCAGCCGCGTGCCCGGGTAGACGCATATAGCGGACACGGCTTTGTGGAAGTCGACCATAATTCCAAACCGGTGGTTGTAGAGTTCGACGCTCCGGACGAGGGCCTCTACTCCATCGAATATGTGTATGCCAACGGCAATGGCCCCGTGAACACCGAGAACCGCTGCGCCATACGCACCGTAAGCGTCGACGGCAAGCGCCTCGGCACTGTGGTGATGCCTCACCGCGGCGTAGGCAACTGGAACGACTGGGGCACTACCAACAGCCTGAAACTGAAGCTCGCCAAAGGCAAGCACAAAATCAGTCTGGAGTTCCGTCCCGAAAACGAAAACATGAATCTCAAAACCAACCATGCTGCCATCGACCGCGTTATAGTCAAGAAGCTGAAATAACCGACGGTGAGGGCCGCGGCTGAAACAAAATTATTTATACAACTATGAAGAATCTGATTAAAACTCTGTTTGTAGCATTGGCTATGGCCGCCGCTACGGCAGTTTCGGCACAGGTCGAAATCACCAAGGTCGATAAAATACAACCCACCGAAGAGGTGTTCATGGATATGGCCGTGTCGGCGGCAAAAACTTCGGTGGCCGACAATGGCCTGCCATGCGGCGCTGTGGTGATTCTGAACGGTGCGTGGCGCGCCACCGGCATGCCCTCAGGCGAGCAGACAGCCGAGCAGGTGGCAATCAACAAATCGCGCACCAAATCGCTGGCCAATGCCCAGATATACACTGTTGTCCAGCCTACCGCGGCAGCTATGAAAGCCATAGAGGCATCAGGAATTCCCACGGTGTACTTCGTTGTGTCGTCGGCCGACGCTGTGGCCGCAGGTATACACAGCGCCCAGGACTACAGCGGCATCCGTTCCGAAGTAAAGATGGTGCAGATACCATTTGCCGAAGCGACCTCGCTGGTCAGCGGCCGGAAGCCCGCGAAGTAGCGAGAGCGCGGTTGAGAAGATTCACAAACTGATAGTTTTTCAGTCCCCAGCGAGGCTCTATAAGCAACTCTGCTGGCGACTGCGACACAAAGCGCTCGATAGCTATATCCGGCCTGAGTCTGCCGATAATATCCACACATAAATCTATATAGCTCTCAGGGGTGAAGCGGATAAACTCCGTTTCACCCTTTTGGTATTGCTGCGCCAGGCGTGTGCCGCGTATTATCTGCAGCTGGTGGAACTTTACCGTTTCGACCGGCAGCTTGTTCAGGCGGTCGACGGTCTGCATAATCATGGCCCTGTCCTCGCCCGGCAGACCGAGTATAAAGTGCAGGCCGCAGTGCAGACCGGCATCAGCTGTCATTTCCACCGCCCTCACGGTGTCGGCCCAGCTGTGACAGCGGTTCACGGCCTGCAGTGTGGTGTCGTGGCTGCTCTCGGCGCCGTACTCCATTATCACCGGGCGTCCATTGCCCACGGCTTTGATGTCGGCCAGTAGCGAGGCCTCCACACAGTCGGGACGGGTGCCTATTATCAGTCCGGCCACACCATCCACCGCCAGCGCCCGGCGGTATAGGTCAAGGAGTTTCTCACGCGGACCATGTGTGTTGGTGTAGCTCTGGAAATAAGCAAGATAGCGCATGGCCGGGTACTTGCCGGCAAAAAAACGTTTGCCGGCCTCGAGGCGTGCCTCAATATCCTCGCCGTCGGCAGAGGTATCGGGCGAAAACGAGGCATTGTTGCAATATGTGCAGCCGCCGCGGCCTATGGTGCCGTCGCGGTTAGGACAACTGAACCCGGCATCGACGGTGATTTTCTGCACTTTGCCCTCGAACAATGTAGAGAGCCACCAGGCATAGTCGCGGTAATACGGATTGCTCATAGGCGTGCGCAACGGTTAATCAGCAGGGCGTCGAGTATCGTCATGGCTGCCATGGCCTCCACCACCGGCACGGCACGAGGCACAACGCAGGCATCGTGACGTCCGGCAGGCTCCAGTGTCACAGGCAGGCCGCTGCTGCCGATAGTTTCCACAGGCTGCATCAGCGTAGCCACAGGCTTGAAAGCCACACGGAAGTATATGTCTTCGCCATTGCTTATGCCGCCCTGTATGCCGCCGGAGTGGTTGGCGCGTGTACGCACACTGCCGTCGGAGGCAGTGTAGAATGTATCGGCGACCTCGCTGCCACGGCGGTCGATGTCGTCGAAGCCCATGCCATAGTCAAAGCCCTTGGCGGCCGGAATGCCCATCATGGCCGAGGCCAGCATGGCCTGAAGCTTGCCGAACACCGGCTCGCCTAAACCGGCCGGAACACCGCAAATCACACAGCTGACTACTCCGCCGAGGGTGTCGCCTTCGGCCCGCGCCTGCTCCACCGCGTGCAGCATGGCGGTGGCTGCGGTAGCGTCGGGACAGCGCAGCACACAGCTGTCGACATCGGCAAGACTAATCTGGCGGTAACTCTGAGGCAGTTTTATGGCCGCTATCTGCGAAGTGTAGGCGGTTATGCTTATTCCATTGGCGCGCAGTATCTGCATGGCCAAGGCACCGCCGGCCATGCGCGCCGCCGTTTCACGGGCCGACGCTCGTCCGCCACCGCAATAGTCGCGCAGGCCGTATTTGGCATCGTAGGTATAGTCGGCGTGCGACGGGCGCCAGGCATCACGCAACTGCGTGTAGTCGGCGCTGCGCACATCGCTGTTGGCTATTACGAATCCTATAGGGGTTCCGGTGGTGACACCCTCGAAAATACCCGACAGAAACTGCACTCCGTCGGCCTCGCGGCGATGACTTGCCGCCGCACCGCTGCCAGGGCGTCGCCGCGCCATCTGACGGGCGAGTTCGTCGAAGTCGGGACGAAAACCGGCAGGACAGCCGTCGATTATGCCGCCTACGGCAGGCCCGTGGCTCTCGCCGAATGTAGTAAGGCGGTAGATGTGCCCGAAAGTGTTCATGACTCAGCAGGCATACAAAGGTCACACACTGTAGCACCGGTATATGCGATAAGGTCGGATGGAGCCACTTTCAGCTGAAGACCCCGCTGGCCGGCACTCACGTAAATATGGTCGAAACTGCATGCGGTTTCGTGAAAGAAAATCGGGAATGGCTTCTTCATGCCCACCGGCGAGCAGCCGCCGCGTATATAGCCTGTGAGCGGCAGCAGGTCCTTCATCGGAATAAGCTCGGCCTTTTTCGCGCCTGCGGCTTTGGCGGCCTTTTTCAGGTCGACCTCGCGGTTCCCTGGCACCACGCACACAAAGTAGCCTGCCTTCTCGCCGTGCAGCACCAGACTCTTGAACACCCGGTTAATATCCTCGCCCAACGACTCAGCCACATGGGCTGCGGCAAGGTTGTTCTCATCTACCTCGTAAGGTATCAGTTCATAAGCCACTCCGGCCTGCGACAGCAGTCGTGCAGCATTGGTCTTGTTTATACCCTTATTCATATCGCAAAGTTAGCACTAAAAAAAATGCCATAAAAATTTTTGCGGAATTATTTGGTTTCGTGGCGAAATATATTTAATTTTGGAAATCCATACTAACCAGGCCATGAAACATGTAATCATCCCCGACGCTCCAGGCTGTGTCCGACGCCTGCCATTCTACCTCGCCGCCGAGGAATGGGTGGCGCGCAATCTGCCACGCGGAGAATATTTCTTCACCTGGGTCGTAGACCCTACGGTGATTTTCGGGCGCAACCAGCTTATCGACGCCGAAGTCGACCTCGACTATTGCCGCGCACACGGCATACAGACCTATCGCCGACGCAGCGGAGGAGGCTGTGTGTTCGCCGACCGCGACAATATAATGATTTCATACATCACCTGGCGCACCGACATAGGCCCCACGTTCGCACGCTATACCGAAATCGTGGCCCGCATGCTTCGCAAACTGGGCCTCGACGCCTCGTCGTCGGGCCGCAACGATGTACTCATTGGCAACCGCAAAGTATCGGGCAACGCATTTTACCATCTGCCGGGCCGCAGCATTGCCCACGGCACTATGCTATATTCAACCAATGTGGAACACATGCTTCACGCCATAACACCATCGCGTTCCAAACTGGAGTCGAAGCAGGTGCAGTCGGTGGCATCGCACATCACAACCATTAAAGAACACGTGCCGGAACTGCCGTTCGACGATTTCCGCGCACATATCATCAACGAGATATGCGATGAAGAACCCATAACTCTTAGCCCCGAGCAGATAGCCGGAATAGAGCTGACCGAGCAGGAATACTACCGTCACGAATGGATATTCGGCCGCAAAGGCGTGGCCGCAAAGAGCCGAAAGCGCATCGACGGCGTGGGCGAGTTCATGGCCGATGTGGACTGCGACAGCGACGGCCGCATACGGCGGGTGAACCTTGGCGGCGACTTTTTTCTGCTCTCCGATCTCGACTCAGGACTGCTTGACCGCCTGCGCGGCGCGCCTCTCACCCGCCGGGGCCTGGAGGAAGCTCTGGGCGACACCGATGCCGGAATGGTGATACACGGACTCACAAACGAGCAACTGATTGAACTGATTATAAACTCCTAAACAAACTGATATACCATGGAAGAACTTAAAACAACCTGCCTCAACGCGCACCACCGTGAGCTCGGAGCCAAAATGAGTCCGTTTGCCGGTTTCGATATGCCCATCGAATACGAGGGTATCGAGGCCGAACATAACGCCGTACGCCGCCACTCAGGCGTGTTCGACGTAAGCCACATGGGCGAAGTACGCATCGAGGGCGAAGATGCCACCGCATTCGTGAATCATATATTCACCAACGACGTTACTCTGCTTGAAGACGGCCAGATTGCCTACGGCATGCTCACCAACGACGAAGGCGGAGTAGTCGACGACCTGCTGGTTTACCGTGTGTCGGACGCGGAATACTTCCTGGTAATCAACGCCGCCAACATAAAAAAGGACGAAGACTGGATTCTGGCGCAAATGAACAAGTTCGACGCCGAAGACCTGTCGGTATCGCTTGAGAGCGAATGCTGGAGCGAGGTGGCCGTACAAGGCCCCGAAGCCGAAGCACAACTGCAGAAAATATTCCCCGACATCGACCTCAAAGCCCTCGGCTTCTATCATTTCTACGAGCTTGAGGTACAGGGTAAGGACGAAGACGGCGAGGATGTGTTCTTTCCAATGGTAATCAGCCGCACAGGCTACACCGGTGAAGACGGTTTCGAAGTATATGCCGACGAGCCCGTAATCATAGAACTGTGGCAGCAACTGCTCGAAAACGGCGTGGCCCCATGCGGCCTCGGCTGTCGCGACACACTGCGTTTCGAAGCCGGCCTGCCTCTGTACGGCGATGAACTTGCCGACGATATCACCCCGCTGGAAGCCGGTCTGGGCATGTTTGTGAAGCTCGACAAGGACTTTGTAGGCCGCGACCGTCTGGTGGCTCAGAAAGCCGAAGGCCTCAAGCGCAAAGTTGTCGGACTCGAAGTCGACGGCATGGCCATACCCCGCCACGGCTACGAAGTACTCGACCCCGTCACTGAGGAGGTTATCGGCCACATCACCACCGGATACCGCTCGATAACCCTGGGCAAGAACCTGGCCATGGCCATGGTCGACGCTGCCCACGCCCCGCTAAGCAGCGAAGTGCTGGTACGTGTCCGCCGCAAAGTCTTCCCCGCCAAGGTTATAAAAAAACGCTTCTATACCCCCAATTACAAAAAATAATCATCTAACATTCAACACCTAACATTATAACCATGAATACCTACTATCTTCCTTCTCACGAATACGCCCGCGTAGAGGGCAACATCGCCTACATAGGCATCAGCGAATATGCAGCAAAACAGCTCGGCAACGTAGTTTACGTAGACCTGCCTGAGGCAGACACCGACGTCGAGGCCGGCGAGGATTTCGGCGCTATCGAGAGTGTAAAGGCGGCATCCGACCTCTTTTCGCCGGTAAGCGGCGCAATTGTGGAAGTGAACGAGGAGCTGCTCGACAACCCCAAACTGGTAAGCGAAGACCCGGTAACCAACTGGATTATCAAAATTGAAATGAGCGACCCCGACGAACTCAACAACCTCCTCACCCCCGAGGCCTACGCCGAGCTCTGCGCCAAGGAGCAACACTAATCCAACGGCACCTTCTAACACCTGAACAACATGAGATATCTCCCTCACACCCCGCACGACATAAGCCTGATGCTTGAGCGCTGCGGAGCCTCCTCGCTCGATGATCTCTACAGCGACGTCGACCGGCAGCTGCGTTTCAGCAGCGACTACGACCTCCCCGAGGCAATGAGCGAAACCGAGCTGCGGCGCTTCTTCAAAGGCCTCTTCGCCAAGAATCAGACCATGACATGCTTTGCCGGCGCCGGATTCTACGACCACTACACTCCGGCCGCCGTCGACGCGATTCTCAGCCGCAGCGAGTTCCTGACTGCATACACCCCCTACCAGCCTGAAATTTCGCAGGGCACTCTGCAATATATATTTGAATACCAGACCATGATGAGCCGCCTTACCGGCATGGAGGTGAGCAACGCCTCGATGTACGACGGCGCCACAGCCACAGCCGAGGCCATGCTCATGGCCGTGAGCAACGCCCGCCGCAAACGCCGTGTGCTCATTGCAGCCACTGTAAATCCGGCCGTGGCTGCCGTGGTCAACACCTACGCGCACTGGCAGGACATAGCTGTGGAAGTAATTCCGGAGCATAACGGAGTGGTCATAAAAGAGCAATTCGAAGCCATGATGGAGGCCGGCGATGTAGCCGGAGTGATTGTACAGACCCCCAACTACTACGGCATTCTCGAGGACTACGAGGGCTGGAGCGATATATGCCACCGCCACAAAGCCCTGCTGATAATGAACTCGCCAGCATCAGCTTTGGGCGTGATACGCACCCCGGGCGAATGGGGTGCCGACATTGCCTGCGGCGACGCTCAGTCGCTGGGTATGCCGATGAACTTCGGAGGCCCTTATCTGGGCTACATCTGCACTGTCAAATCGCTGATACGCAAAATGCCTGGCCGAATCGTAGGCGCCACAACCGACGAAGCCGGCAAACGTGTGTTCGTGCTTACCCTGCAGGCCCGCGAGCAACATATACGCCGAGAAAAAGCCACATCAAACATCTGTTCAAACCAGGGTCTGATGGCTCTGCACACCGCTGTGTATCTGTCGCTGATGGGTGCCGAAGGTCTGCGCCGCGTAAACGAACTCGGGGCTGACGGACTGCGCCGCCTCACCGAGGGCCTCGAAAGCACCGGAGTGATGACTCTGTGCTATCCCGGACAACCTGTTCTCAACGAGGCTCTGTTCAAAGTTGCCGACGGCTACTCTCCGCAGATGATACTCGACGCCTGCAAGGCCAAGGGCATCCTGGCCGGTGTGCCCGTGGGCGAAGACGGCCTGCTGGTAGCGGTGACCGAAAAGCAGTCGCCCGAAGATATCGAACTGTATATATCAACCGTAAAAGCCCTGAAACGATGAACAGAGAACTCTACGACAAACTCATATTCGAGTACTCAAAACCGGGTCGCCAGGGCTTCAGCCTGCCCCGACGCGACTGTAAGGACGTGCTCGGCTCTATCCCGGCCGGTCTGCGGCGCAGCAACGCTGTAAATCTGCCCCAAGTCGACGAACCCACCGTGGTACGCCACTATACCAACCAAAGCACCAACAACTTCGGCGTGGACACCGGATTCTATCCGCTTGGCTCCTGCACCATGAAGTACAACCCCAAAATCAATGAGCCCCTCGCAGCCGACAGCACCATTGCCGCCCTGCATCCGGCCCAGCCCGCCGACACCGTACAGGGTGCGCTTGAACTCTACTGGCGTCTGCAGAAGGCTCTCTGCACCATAGGCGGCATGGCCGAGTTCACCCTCAACCCGTTTGCCGGCGCCCACGGCGAACTCACCGGACTGATGGTAATCCGCGCCTATCACGCAAGCCGCGACGACCGGGGTCGGCAGGTAGTAATAGTGCCCGACTCGGCACACGGCACCAATCCGGCATCGGCCGCCGTGGCCGGGCTGCAGGTGCGCCAGGTAAAGTCAATGCCCGACGGCACAGTCGACCTTGATGACCTGCGCGACAAACTCGACGACTCCGTGGCCGCCGTGATGCTCACCAACCCCAACACCATAGGCATGTTCGAGCGCAACATACCGCAGATTGCCGAGATGGTCCACGCCGCCGGAGCCCTGCTCTACTACGACGGCGCAAACCTCAATCCTCTGCTTGGCGTGGCGCGTCCGGGCGACATGGGCTTCGACGTGATGCACATCAACCTGCACAAGACCTTCTCGACCCCGCACGGAGGCGGTGGTCCGGGAGCCGGACCGGTAGGCGTACGCGAGGGCCTGGAACAGTTCCTGCCCAATCCGCGTGTGGTACGCGATGCCGAAGGCAACTTCCGCACCGAGTGTACCGACAGCGCCCTTGGCCGCGTGTCGGGCTGGCTCGGCAACTACACCGTGCTCGTAAAGGCCCTGGCATACATACTCACCCTGGGCAAGGAACACATAAAGATGGTTGGCCCGCTGGCCACCCTCAACGCCAACTACATAATGCACAGCCTGCGCGACTTGTACCTACTGCCCGTTGAAGGCCCCTGCAAACACGAATTTGTGTTCGACGGCCTTATTGATAAATCGCAAGGCATCACCACGCTGAATGTAGCCAAGCGCCTGCTGGACTACGGCTTCCACGCGCCTACAATCTACTTCCCGCTGCTCTTCCACGAGTCGCTGATGATTGAGCCCACCGAAACCGAATCGCTCGAAACCCTCGACCGCTTCATTGAAGTGATGCGCAGCATAGCCTTAGAGGCAAAGGAATCGCCCGACATGCTTAAGAACGCGCCATTCAACACCCCGGTACGACATCCCGACGACACCGAAGCGGCACTGCATCCTAAAGTTACTTACGATGAACTCTGAGCGTTACGACTACATAATAATCGGAGCCGGGCCCGCCGGATATGAACTGGCCGCCGGATTATCCAACGACGGCAAACGAGTAGCACTGGTTGAGAAAGACAGCCTCGGGGGCACATGCCTGAACCGTGGCTGCATACCCACCAAGTGCCTGTGCGCCACGGCCGACGCACTGACTGCTGCACGCGAGGCCGCACGCTTCGGCGTGGAATGTCAGCCCCCGACACTCGACTTCACCGCCGTACGAAACCGTGTCGACCGGGTAGTAGCCACCCTCGCCGACGGTATCAAGACCCTGCTGGCCAAAACCGACCTATACCACGGCGAAGCACGCCTGCTTGGCAACGGCTGCGTGGACGTTAACGAACAGCTTATCGAGGGCGACCGCATAGTGATAGCCACCGGCTCACGCCCCGCCGTACTGCCGGTGCCGGGAGCCGAATACGCCCTTACAAGCGATGAGCTGCTCTCCATCGAACAGCTCCCCGCAAGCGCAGTGATTATCGGCGGAGGTGTAATAGGCATTGAATTCGCTTCGGTTCTCTGCGCCATGGGAGTGGACGTGACGGTGGTCGAATACTGCAAGGAAATACTGCCCGGATTCGACTCTGACGTTGCCAAACGCCTGCGCACAATGCTCTCGCGCAAAGGCATCAGCTTTGTAACCGGTGCCGAAGTCACCGCCATACGCGACGAAGGCCATGAGGTATGCTATAAAAACCGCAAGGGTGAAACCTCGGTATGGGCCGATATGTCGGTGATGGCTGTAGGCCGCCGCCCGGTGCTGCCAACAGGACTCGACGCCGCCGGAGTAGAACTGACAC
Organism: uncultured Muribaculaceae bacterium; assembly: GCA_910578365.1. Classification (GTDB taxonomy): domain Bacteria; phylum Bacteroidota; class Bacteroidia; order Bacteroidales; family Muribaculaceae; genus CAG-873. Next base: position 6,877 of record CAJTRC010000028.1, on the reverse strand, counting down.
AGCGCGGTTTCATAAAGGTTGACTGCGACATGCTCACCAGCGCCTACGGCATATACGCCATAGGCGATGTCAACGGTCTGTGCATGCTTGCCCACGCCGCATCAGCCCAGGGCCGAATAGTAGCCGGCGAGGAAGTAGACCTCGACGTTATTCCATCGGCAGTATTCTGCAAACCCGAGGCAGCCATGGTAGGATTGGGCGAGGACGCTTGCGCCGCACGCGGTATCGCCTGCAAGTCAATCAAGCGCAACTTCGCCGCCAACGGCAAAGCCCTTGCCATGGGCGAGGCCGAAGGCATGGCCAAGATTGTGTACAGCCCCGACGACGGCCTGCTGCTGGGCATGCAGATTGTGGGCCCGCACGCAGCCGACCTCATAGCCGAGTGCGCCGCTCTGCTCCACTGCCGCGCCACTCTCGATACCCTGCATTCGCTCATACACGCCCACCCCACCCTCAGCGAGGTTCTGGCGGTGTGACAGACCATACATACAGCAGCGGAGGAGGCACCCGGTGTGTTTCCTCCGCTGTCGTATGCAACTAATCCATCAAAGCTCTCCGCGACATGTTAAACATGTTAAAACGGCGGCAAAATTTGTCAGAAAGCGTTCTTTTTCGTATCTTTGCGCCAATTTAGCATATTATGGCCTTTTCGGAACGAAAAGGCATTATCAACGAGCGAAATGACTAAGAACAAATCATCCAGGCTATCGGCTTTCGGCTCCAGACTGACCACCGTGATAAGCGTGACTCTGGTACTGCTGATACTCGGCATAATCGCCATGGCCGGCCTGCTGGCACGCTCCGGCGCCGAACAGATACGCAGCAACATGGGCTTTATCGTAAAGGTGCAGCGCGACGCAGCGCCCGACGAAATCAACAGGCTCAAACAGCAGCTGCCCGAATATCCTTTCACGGCATCGGCAGTGTACGCATCGCCCGAGCAGATTCTGCACGACGAGTCGCAGTACCTCGGCGAAGACGCCGCCGAAATGCTCGACATCAACCCCTACAACCCCGAATTCGATGTAAAAGTTACTCCGGCATACGCCTCGGCCGATTCAATCGAGGCTATACGCCACCGACTCGCTGCCGACCCGGCCATCGACGAGATAATCACAGCTCCCTCCACAATAACCAATGTAAACTTTTTTGTCAGCCGCATCACCTGGATACTGCTTGGCATTGCCGGAGCACTGCTGCTGATTTCGTTCGTACTGATTAACAACACCGTGTATCTGGCCGTGTACTCGCGTCGGTTTATAATACACACCATGAAGCTTGTAGGTGCCACTCCGGGCTTCATACGCCGTCCATTCCTGCTGGCAGGTATGGCAAGCGGCGTAGTGGCCGGCACACTCGCAGTGGCAGTGCTGGCTTGCTCGCAGTTCTGGCTGGCTTCGCTCGACCCTATGTTCGAGCAGGCAATCAATTGGCCCGACTTACTTATGGTGTCGGCCGGAATAATGCTTACAGGCATACTGATATGCACGCTGGCCTCGGCGCTGGCCACCAACCGCTATCTGCGCCAGGGTTACGATGAAATGTTTATGAAATAACAACTGACTATGGAAAAGAAAGACAAGATAATGCGTGCGTCGCAGACTCAGAAACCACTGGCACGCAACAATTTCATGTTTATGGTAATATCCGGTGCCATGATAGTGCTGGGCTTTGTGCTGATGCTTGGCGGAGCTACAAGCTCCGAGAGCTTCAACGAGGAAATTTTCTCGACCCGACGCATAGTCATCGGACCGGCAATCGCCTTCCTCGGATTCGTGGCTATGGCAGTGGCAATAATCATTCGCCCTAAGTTCAAAAACAAGGATTGATATTTAAAAACATTCTAACGTGGATACTATAAACGCCCTGATAATGGGCATAATACAAGGGCTGTCGGAATACCTGCCCATAAGTTCGTCGGGGCACCTCGAAATATGCCGCCAGATACTGGGCCTGGATTTGCCCGGCGACGAAGCGCTGCAATTCTCGATATTACTGCATGTAGCCACCGTACTCAGCACCATAGTAGTGCTGTGGCGTGAGTTCATGCCACTGTGCAAGGCATTCTTCACATTCAAGCGCGGTCCGGAGTTCGACTATGTAATAAAAATTCTCATCAGCTGTATTCCGGTTGGCATTGTGGGCGTATGCTTCAAAGACTTTGTGGAGCAGTTCTTCGGCAACGGACTCTTTACCGTAGGCATCTGCCTCTGCGTTACAGCCGCCCTGCTGGCATTCACTTACTTCTACCGCACCGACCCCAAGACCGCCGTACGCAAGGCCGACGGCACGCTGAGCCAAGGCCGTGATATAACCTATATCGACGCACTGATTATTGGCTGCGCCCAGGCCGTGGCCGTACTGCCGGGTCTGTCGCGCTCGGGCTCCACCATAGCCACCGGTATTCTGATTGGCGACAAGCGCTCCGAAATGGCCCGATTCTCGTTCTTCATGGTAATAATACCCATTCTGGGCGAGGCTCTGCTCGACGCCAAAAAGATGTTTGAAGTTCCCGCAGGCGGTACCGAACTCGGCCTCACACCCATGATCGTGGGCTTCCTCGCCGCCTTTGCAGTTGGCTGTCTGGCTTGCAAATGGATGATTAACATAGTAAAGAAAGGCAAACTGGTGTGGTTCGCCGCATACTGCCTCGTAGCAGGTATAATCTGCATGATATTCTGATGAATTATATTAACGGTGAAATTCTATACGTCGACAAGCCACTGGGCTGGACATCGTTCGATGCAGTGAAGCGCCTGCGCGGAACCCTGATGCGCCGAATGGGCATCAAAAAGTTCAAAGTAGGCCATGCCGGAACTCTCGACCCCCTCGCCACCGGTGTGATGATTATCTGCACCGGCAAGGCTACGAAACGCATCGAAGAACTGCAGGCCGGCATAAAGGAGTATGTGGCCACCATGGCTTTAGGTGCCACCACGCCATCGTTCGACCTCGAAACCGAAATCGACGCCACCTATCCCACCGACCATATTACCCGGGAACTGGTAGAGCAGATTTTGCCCCGCTTCACAGGCACAATACAGCAGATTCCGCCTGCATACTCGGCCATTAAAGTCGACGGCCATCGCGCCTACCATATGGCTCGCAAGGGCCGCGAAGTGGAACTCAAGCCAAAAACACTGATAATCGACGAGATAGAACTGCTCGAATTCGCGCCCGACTCAATAACTCTGCGCATAGTGTGCAGCAAAGGCACCTATATACGCGCTCTGGCACGCGACATAGGTCAGGCACTCGGCAGCGGCGCTCACCTGTCGGCCCTGAGGCGCACACGAGTAGGCGATGTAGGCATCGACAACTGCCTGACTATCGACCAGTGCTGCGAGCTGATAAACATCTCGCCCTTGGAAATGCCGGAAGAAAAATAACGAATAAAAGAAACAACCACATATATGAAGCTATCACAGTTTAAATTCAATCTTCCCGAAGAACTTATCGCCCAGTATCCGGTTGAAAACCGCGACGAATGTAAACTCATGGTTGTACACCGCAAAACCGGTGAAATTGAGCACAAGGTTTTCAAGGACATGCTCAACTACTTTGGCGACGGAGATATAATGGTGCTGAACGACACTCAGGTGTTCCCCGCCCTGCTCTACGGCAACAAGGAAAAAACCGGCGCGCGCATCGAAGTATTCTTGCTGCGCGAACTCAACGCCGACAACAAACTCTGGGACGTACTGGTAGAACCCGCCCGCAAAATTCGCATCGGAAACAAACTCTACTTTGGCGAAGACGAATCTATGGTAGCCGAAGTAATCGACAACACCACATCGCGCGGACGCACTCTGCGCTTCCTCTACGACGGTCCGCACGACCAGTTCAAGCGCGACCTCTTCGCTCTGGGCCACACCCCGCTGCCAGAGTATATCAAACGCGAACCCGAAGAATCCGATGTCGACAACTACCAGTGCATATTCGCCAAGAACGAAGGCGCAGTTGTAGCTCCGGCCGCCGGCCTGCACTTCTCGCGCGAACTGCTCAAACGCCTCGAAATCCGTGGTGTCGAAATGGCATACCTCACTGCACACAGCGGCCTGGGCAACTTCCGCGAAATCGACGTCGAAGATCTTACCAAGCACCGCATGGACTCCGAACAGCTTACCATTACCGAAAAACTGGTCGACACGGTTAATAACGCCAAAGACCACGAAAAGCAGGTATGCGCCGTAGGTACATCAGTACTCCGCGGCATAGCATCGGCGGTAAGCATGGGCGGACACATGAAAACTTACGAAGGCTGGACCAACAAATTCATCTTCCCGCCCCACGACTTCACCGTATGCACCTCGCTGGTAACCAACTTCCACATGCCATACTCCACCATGCTGATGATGACAGCGGCATTCGGCGGCTACAATCTGGTAATGAAAGCCTACGACGAAGCTGTAAAAGAAGGCTACCGCTTCGGCTGCTACGGCGACGCAATGCTCATACTCTGATTTTTTTCTACTTACAATATCAATGAATACGGGCCTCAGATGTGGCCCGTATTCATTTTATATAACCTCAGGCCCCCGGAAATTGTTATACATAAGTACATTAAAAAAACGACTTATGAAACGAATCCTATTTTCACTTATCATGCTTGTTGCCACAGCTTCGGCTACAATGGCCATTACACCGCGCGAAGCGTTCAACCGCATATCGCAACTCAGCGGCATGAACCGCTCAGAAACCTCTACAGTACCTATCGACCCTTCGCGAGGATATGCACTCAAAAATGAGCAGAAAGTTACAGCATTCACCGGCTCAAACAACCTTGACCTGCAGATTATCGATATCGCAAGCCAAATCACCCCAGAATACCGCCTGATTGGAGCTTACAATCCTGAAATTTCCGCCGAGGTATACACATGCCCCGACGCTACCGGACAATACGACTATCTGCTGCTCGTCTATGGCCGGGACGGCGCTCTCTACTCCTGTCAGTCAGCCACTATCGACGAAGGCACCCGCAATATCATAGCACAAGGCTCGGTATATCTTCAGGGCAAAGTTACAAAAATTAAAATCCTGCCTGATGCAAACCTCGTAAACATCCGCTAACCAACCATACTCCTATCGGTTTAGACACATTCCACGTCGGCTGCGAAACTTGACGGCAAAAAAATATTATCTTTGCTGTCACCTTTCGCAGCCGACCTGCGTCTTATAGGCGAGATATCTCAGAAACAATATTAACAAACATCTAAAAATACATCCAAAATGTCTGACTTAACAGGATTATTAGTACCCATCTTCATCTGTGTCGTACTCCCAGTAGCAATAGTATTTATAGTTTCATGGGTGAAAATGAACGGCGACAACAAGCGCGCCCAAGTTATCCTCAAAGCTATTGAGTCCAACAACAATATCGACGCAGATAAACTTGCCGAATCGCTGCGCAAACCCAAAAAATCAGCACGCGAACTGCTCAACAACCGACTGCTGTGCGGCTGCATAGGCACCCTGACGGGCCTGGCGCTGGTAATAGTCGGACTCTGCAACTTCGCAAATGGCGAAAGCTTCAATTCCGACCCTGTAACCGTACCTATGGTGTTCGGCGCTCCGCTGATTGCCATCGGACTTAGCTTTCTGATTGTTTATCTCGTAACCCGCAAACAGGTCAACGACAACGACGCCGAAAAATGACTCGCTCCGAGTTTGTAACATTGGTTGAGGCTACCCAGAGAGCGTTCAGGCGCTTTCTGGTAGCCCTTTGCAGCGGCGACACCAATCTGGCCGACGACATTGCACAGGAGTCATATATCAGGGCATTTATGAACCACGACAGCCTCGGCAGCACCGACAGTTTCCGTCCATGGCTGTACCGCATTGGCTACAACTGCTTTATAAGCCATAAACGCACGGTGCGCCCGACTGTCGACTACGAACAGGCGCGGCAGTTCAGCTCAGGCGACTCAGCCGACGGAGCATTCCGTTATCAGGAACTTTACGCGGCCCTCGACATGCTGCCGCCCAAAGAGCGGTCAGCCATTCTCCTCTTCTACCTCGAAGGCTATGCCATAAAAGAAATAGCCGAAATTATCGACGCCAGCCAGGACGCCGTAAAACAACAACTTTCGCGCGGACGAACCCACCTGCGCACTCTAATGCATCAACTCTGACGCTTATGGAAGATAATGATTTAAAGAAGCTTTTCAGCGATTTCGACCCTGAACTGCCGTCGGACTTCGATTTCATGTCCAAGCTGCAGCACCGGCTGGAACTTATGGATATGATAAAACACGAGCAGCTGGCCATGCAACGTCGCAACCGCATGGCTGTGCTGATTGCGGCCATGGCGGGATTCGTAATGGGAGTGGTACTGACGCTTCTGTATCCGGTTGCCGCTGAATGGCTGCAAACATTCAACTTCAGACAGTCAGCCGCCTACTTGCCGATCGGAATCACGGCATACAATTGCATTGCCTGGGCTCTAATGGCCACACTGTCGGGCGTAACGGCCCTGAACGTCTATGAGATTGCTCTGGCAAAACTTTCTTGCAAGAAATAGACATCTCAGTGCGCAACCCTAACATCCACTCCGTATCCCCGCCGTTCACGACTCCTTTGTACCTCCCCGTCGTCCCGACGGGGAGAGGCCCAAGCAGCAGCCCTCCGTCGAGGACGACGGAGGAGTACAAGAGGCGGCGCCTATTTGGGCACAGCCGGTTTACTCAGACTCTTTGCAAAAATAAATTCAAAACTATCTGATATTCATATTAATTTAGTAAGTAAGTCGTAAAAATTAATTTATACTAAGCCGCATGGGCAAAATTGATATTGAGTTCAGATCCAAGCGCAGCCAACGCACGGTTAGTTGCATAGAGCAGGGATTCTGTGGAGCAATAATCCGCAGGTCTGAGCCATT